>PEYS01000064.1 GCA_002763335.1 Candidatus Woesearchaeota archaeon CG08_land_8_20_14_0_20_47_9
GAAAATTGAGTAAGTCCAGAAGACCAAGGTATCCGTACCTGCCGTAAGGCAGGTCCAGAAGACCAAGGTATCTGTACTTGCCGTAAGGCAAGCCCAAGCGCTTGGATTTCTCGTGGCCGAATGGAATGACTGCATTTAAGCTTGTTTGATACTCTCTTTTTTGTCTTCCCTTACCATCCTTTCATGCTTTTTCTCGTTAGAACACCTCCTTTTCTTGATGGTTATAGTGACAAAGGGCGTGCTTATGTTTTTCGATCCCGACACATAAGACATTAGAGGGCTTTGAACCCGAGGGCGAGTTAGGAAGTCGAGGCGTTCAAAGCCCTCTCTACTTTACAGCTTCAATGTAGAGAGAGACCTTCGGGCCAGTATGGTCAAACAGGGCAGTGTTTCTGAGAACTGGAGAGAAGCTTTGCCCGTATGCTGAGCTGTATATTTTTTCAAACCCGGCCTCTCTTAGCATTCTGAAGGCCTTTTTCTTATTCCACCAGTTCATATGGTTCCCGGGGTACTTTCTCTGCAGTTCTAATAGAGCACTTCGATGTACAGTAATTCAGCGCCTCTTCATAATCCAGGGTTGAAAAGAGCTTATCAAACTCCTTATCACTGATTTTCGGCAGTGTCCTGTCAGTATGCAGCTCTGATACAACTGATGCGAAGTGGAATAAGAAAATCTGCTGTGTGGAGGCCTTATTCATAGGCATTCTTATCTTTATCCTATTATAGTTTTCAGGCATGCTGTATGTATCAATCCAGTAGAAAAAGCTCCTGTCATTGTTCTTATACGCCCTGACCTCTATGTTAATATTTGGAGTTGTAACTCTGAATATCCCGCCCTTCTTCAAGATTCTGTAAGACTCGTTGAACATATTCTGTGCAGCCTCATCATTGATATGCTCAATCGTATGACTGGAGTAAACAAGCTCTGCTGAGTTATTGGGGATGGGCAATTTCTTTAGTGAGAAGAGATCAAAATTTATAAACTCGCTATCCCCCTGAGCCTTTTTATACCACTTGCTTCTCAGGTCAATGTTTGTCCAGAATGGGTGCCTGAAATCACCAGCCCCGATATTGTAAAAACGCTTATTTGCTATACTGTCTCTGGGAAAGACATCACGGTATAAATTCAGATCACAGTTCTTATCCTCAAGCTTTCTTATATCATAACCAAGGCTATTAAAAGACCGCCTTATCAGGTCCTTGAAACGTGAGGTTATCATTTCGTTGCAATCACCATATACTCCTGGATATTCATGCCCCTATCTGTTCTGGTTGCAGTGTCAACAGTCAGCTTGCTGAACCCTGAGAACAGCATCTTTATCTCCTCTGCGTCTGTAAAGTGGGCGGTTCCCTTACCAACAAATGGGCCCTCTGTAATGTTCCTGTATGTCCCCTCCTCAATCCTATCGCCCTTACCGAAGCCAGTGGTGGCCCTTCCAAATATCTGCGAATAGAACATGCCACCCTTCTTCAGGGTTCTGTGAACCTCGCGGATTATCCTTTTTATGTTATCAAGGGTGTTTGAATACATTGCCTCAGCCTCGATAATGCCGTCAAAGAATCCGTCCTGGAATGGGAGGCTGATCATATCACCGACATATGCATGGCATCTCAGCCCATCAGCATGGAACCTCTTCTTTAAGAGCCCTATCGCTGTCTCTGAGCCGTCAAGGGCGTAGACATCAAAGCCCTCCCGATCCATATACCATGCATTTGGGCCTGGACCGCAGCCAAGGTCAAGTAGCCTTACAGCCTTCCTGTCCTGCGCCTTGTAGAAGTTCCTCGCAACAAACCTCACAACCCCCAGCTCAGGGTATCTCCCCCACTCCTGCGATTGAAAGACCATATCCCAGTTCTCATCCCAGCTGCTGTTCTTCTGCATCTGTACGTGGACAGATGGGGGGTTTTTAAATGTTTGGTGGGCTGGTTTGTTCACTCTGTAGGTGTTAAGGAGTGGAGCCCGCGTGTTTATTGAACAAGTGGGTGGAATGACTGTAACGAAAATCTGCTGCTCGGGGCT
>PEYS01000223.1 GCA_002763335.1 Candidatus Woesearchaeota archaeon CG08_land_8_20_14_0_20_47_9
CATAGTGAAGGTTGACAGAGCCATGGCAGAGCAGCTTATAGAGTGCTCCAGACTAAGGGCAGATGCGCATCTTCACGCTATGGAGCACTCCATAGAGGTGCAGCTACCCTTCCTGCAGTTCATAACAAGGGACAAAGAGAGACTGAGGATCATACCGATAAGCGTCTCCCGGGATATTGACCTGAAGGCGTTTGCCCTAGATATAAAGGACGTCCTTATCGCTGCTAACAAGACAGCTGCATTTATTGCCAGTTCTGATTTCACGCACTATGGGCGCAGCTATGGTTTCGTGCCCTTCACATCCGACGTTGCAAAACGCATGTACGAGCTGGACAGAAAGGCATTGGGTTTCATAAAGAGGCTTGATCCAGAGGGCTTTCTTAGCTATGTTGCTGAGACTGGGGCAACCATCTGCGGTGCAAGGCCAATAGCCCTGCTCATGTACCTTGTGAAGGCAAAGAGGGTTAAGCTGCTTCAGTACTATACGTCTGCGGACATAATTGGAGATTATAACAACGCAGTTGGCTATGCTGCGATTAGCTTTGAATAGACTTTTGACTGACCTGCGCTACGCTTCGGTCAGTCAAAATTCTTATCTTGTTCCCGTCAGAATCGGAAAGACAGAAAGAACGCATCAATTAAGCATAAACTCATAAAACAGCAGTTGTAACATCAGAAAACACTAGGAAATCAGATTGCACAAGCCATTTGCTCCCTCATAATCTTAAGCCCCGCTTTAAAACCATGCATCACAATGCCCTCTGCCCTTATCCTTGATGTGTCAAGGGAGCTGTTGCGAGGCCTCTCTGCAGGCTGTTTTGAGGTGTCAAAATGCTCGGAGACCCCCCCAGTCACAGGGCGTGTTTGCTCGCTAAAGCTTCGGTCTCCTCGCATTTTTTCCAGATTAGTCTTTCCGCCAGTCTGAGACTGGCGGAAGGATAATCTTTCTATGCTCACCCTCTCTATCAGAGAAGCCTTAAGTTTAAATTCATTGGCTGTCTCAAGTGCTATGTCTGCCCTTGAGAGGGCTTTAGGCCCGCATAGGTGAAAGAGCCCTGTTTTCTTTTTTCGTAGAAGCTTAAGGATTGCTGGAGCGATGTCATCTATCAGAGTTGGGCAGTTTATCTGGTCGTAGAATGCCCTTACCTGCTTACCTGAGCTAAGGTTGCTGATAACAAAGTGCACAAAGCCGTGGTTTACGCCATGAGGGTTATAACCGTACAATGAAGACACCCTGACAACAAGGCTTCTTGAATAAGCTAGCACAGCCCTCTCTGCCTCAAGCTTTGTCTTGCCATAATGATTAATGGGGTTCGGCGCATCTTCCTCAGTGTAGCTCCCCTTGGAGCCGTCAAAGACATAGTCTGTTGAGATAAAGACAAAGGTGCAGCCATCTGCATGACTTACAAGGTTTCTGACAAGGTTTCTGGTTCCAGTTACATTAGCATTGTAAGCCTCTTCCTGCCTCTGCTCGCATATGTCAACTGAGGCCATTGCTGCTGCGTGGATGATAATATCAGGCTTGGTCCTGTTCAACACTTCCCTTACCTGCTCAGGGTCCGTTATATCAAGGCTTATAAGACCCTCTTGGGGCTTTGTGAGGTATGTCCCGTAGACTGGCATGTCCCCAACTGCCTTAAGCGTGTCATAGAGCTTTCTGCCCAGAAACCCCGATGCACCTGTTATTAGAATGCCTGTCATGCTGCACTTGATAGTTGTTGATAGTTATATTTGTTGCGGTATAACTCAGGGGGTCAAAGATAATGAGTAAAACATGTTAAGTAAAGTTCCAAAGTGCATAGTCTAAGGAAAAATCCAGCCATGGCGCAGGCTCGGCGGTAAACTCGCGAGGGTGCCGAGCAGGACATTTTGCGAAAGCCTTGCTGAGCAAAATGTCCGTCTGCCGCCATGGATGGCTGGATTTTTCCTACAAATAGTTACTTAACAAAACACAAAGTTTTATTAGGTAACGAAAATCTGCTGCTCGGGGCTATCCCCGACTTAAAAGTCGGGGCTTTACGCCCCTCGCTTCGAAACGCAGATTTTCGGACTCAAA
>PEYS01000181.1 GCA_002763335.1 Candidatus Woesearchaeota archaeon CG08_land_8_20_14_0_20_47_9
ATGTCCTGTTCGGCATCCCGAAGGGGAAGCGCTTTCGCCTGCGCCATGGCTGGATTTTTCCGACAAATAGTGTATACTTAACAGCTTTACTTAACAAGAGGCGAGGATTCTTATTCGAGGGCTTTGAATGCTGTTATTCTACCGGTGTGCTCACCAGAGCGTTTGATTCCATTCGCCCATAAGAAAACAAAGCGAAAACCTTGAATGCCGACCCAGTTACGAGGTCGAGTGCATTCAAGGTTTTCATGCGTATCTTTTCCGATGTACTGTTAGGTAGAGTCTTATAAAATAATTTACAAATCTTTCTTCATCCCCTTGCAACGCCTTATAGTACGACTTCCTTTTCGTATATTCGATGATCAGCATCGGATAGCTGTTGTGCCAGAGGATGTGATTCATTACCAGCCTTCCAACCCTCCCGTTTCCATCTCCGAATGGGTGGACCTTCTCAAATCTGTAATGTGCTCGAGCAGCCAGCTCCACAGGATTCAACTTTGATTTGTCAAGGAACCTAATAAATTTCTCCATCAGGTGCTCAACATCCTGCCAGTCTGGGGCTATGTAAGCCCCAACTCGCACAAGAAAATCTCGAAATCTGCCAGAGGTGTCTGGTTTTGTCTCCCTGAAAATCTCTCTGTGCCACTTCAATAATCGCCCTTTAGAAATTTTCTCTTGCTTGTCCAGCATCTCTAAGAAGACTCTAAAGTGAGCCTCTGTTTCCCGAATATCTTTTAAGGGTTTGTTTGGCGCTATTTTGTCAACAATAATCTCCCTGGCCTCTTCAAGGGTTATTGTTGAGCCCTCAATAGCGTTTGTGTTATAAGTGAATGCTATGGCGATCTCTTCCTTTTCCCGCTGCTTAGCGCTCTCAGGTAGCTTCTTCCATTCGTTCTGAAAGCTGGCTCGTACCTTCCCCAGCTTTTCGTATAGTGCTTTCTGGCTCTCTTTTCTTAGTTCTTGCTTTAACCCTTCTATGTTTTTTGGCACTTCCTTCCCAAGGTATTTTTCTCTTGTTACAACCCTACCATCTTGCCTAAATGAGTGCTGCAGGTAATAGTAGTTGTTTCTTTTTATAATTCTCATAAAGTGAAGTACCATTACAATCTATTTAAATCTTTCTGTTTTAGGTGCTTTGTAATGGTAGAGGGCTTTGAGTACACTCGCTCGCTAGCTATTCAAAGCCCTCACTCGTAGTGTCTAGATCGAAATAAGCATGCCATCTGCAAACTTATGACATTTGCGTAACGATAGAATGCATGAAAGGATGCAAAAAAAGAAGGCATCAATTAAACTTGCCTCATAAAGTAGCAGTCCAGACATAGGAAAAACTTGACTACCGAGGCGAGCTGCAAGCGAAGCCGAGTGTAGTCGAGGTTTTCCACACACTTTATAAATAAGAACTGACCACAGGCTTGTTCTAGGGGGATAGCCTTGTACAAGAAGATCCTTATCATCAAGCTCGGGGCAGCAGGTGATGTGCTGCGCACAACTGCAGTGCTTCCAGGCCTAAAGGAGCACAACCCTGGAGCAAGGATTGACTGGGTTACTAAGCCTGACTCTGTTGACCTTGTCAGGACAAACCCTCTTGTGGACAAGGTCTACTGCATTGGAGATAGCATTCCTGACCATTATGACCTTGTGATAAACCTCGATGAGGATGAAGAGGCATGCAAACTTGCATCCCAGCTAAAGGGCGAGAAGAGGGGCTTCCTCTGGGAGAGTGGGGTTGTAATACCAACAGAAACTGCAAGGGAATGGTTTAACATGAGTGCTCTCGGTAAGAGACCTGAGAATGACATCCTTAAAAGGCAGAACCTAAAGACATACCAGCAGATCATGCTGGAGATTATTGGGCTTAAAACAGATCACTTCCATACAAACCTGCACCTCCCTGAGTCAAGCACAGGGTTTGCTGCCTCATTTGCAAGGAGGCATGGCATTGGGAAGCATGACTTTGTTGTAGGCCTTAACTCAGGGGCAGGCTCAAGGTGGGCTCAGAAGAGCCTTGGCATTGAAAAGAGCGCTG
>PEYS01000182.1:0-262 GCA_002763335.1 Candidatus Woesearchaeota archaeon CG08_land_8_20_14_0_20_47_9
TCTCTTTTCTTGATGCTCCTCTGTCAAGGGCGTTCTTCACATGGAGGGCTATGCACCACTTGCACTGCTTTACAACTGCCAGGGCAACAGAGATCAGCTCCTTCTGCTTTGCATCAAGCTCTCCAGGAGACTCAACAGTGTGCATGAAGTTTGCAAATGCCCCTGTCTCCTTTGGAAACACCTTGGAAAACCTGCCTAGACTTGCATTAACCTCATCAAAGAGACCCTTCATCTCATTCATTTGCATCACCTCTGCTTTTGA
>PEYS01000182.1:317-2327 GCA_002763335.1 Candidatus Woesearchaeota archaeon CG08_land_8_20_14_0_20_47_9
TTCATTTGCATCACCTCTGCTTTTGATAGGTCTTTGACTTTGCCAGGGGTTATTAAAAAGGTTTTTGATTGTTACAGTAGATCCGATTATGGTATCATGCTAAGCTAGAGTTCTGAAGTTTACAGCCTTTACGATTGTTCTCTCTGCTCGGAAAAATCCAGCCATCCATGGCGGCAGACGGACATTTTGCTCAGCAAGGCTTCGCAAAATGTCCTACTCGCCACCCCGTAAGGGAAAGCGCTTTCGCCTGCGCCATGTCTGGATTTTTCCGACAAATAGTGTATACTTAACAAGTTTACTTTACATTATCTATTGATTAATCACTCGCCACAGACTCTCTAAACTCAGCCCTCAGCCATACAAGCGCTATGCCAGCAGAAACCACCCCTGATATTACCATTGCTGCTGGTATTGCTAGGTAGCTGTAGCCAAGCACGAATATTGCGAAGTACATAAGTGGCATCGCTATTATGATCAGCCTTGCTACTGTAACCACCAGTCCTGGCAATCCATAGCCAAGGCCCTGCATTATCCTGCTGACCATCATGCCAATTGCAAATGGTGGTAGTGAGAAGGCTGATACCCTAAGGTAGGCTGCTCCCAGGCTTAGAAGCTCTAGCTCTTGGGTGAATATCCTCAGGAATAGTACTGGCATCAAAAAGAACAGCGCTGCCATCAGTAATGTGAACACAAACATTACTCTTATACTATAGTCACTCACAACCTTAAGGGCATTATACTCCCTAGCACCCAAGAACATAGCTGTCAATATCATTGCTGCAATCGAGAAGGCAACCACAGGCATTACAGCGATATGCTCAACCCTTGATGCAATGCCATACGATGCCACATAGACTGTCCCAAAGTGAGCCATAAGTCTGCTGATGAAGCTGGTATACAGGGACATCAGGAGAATCATCAGGCCTGCAGGGGCGCCGACATCAATAATATCCCTGGTTATGCGTGGCGAGAAAGAAAAAGAGCTTAGGTGTATGTGGAGGTAGGACTTCTTAATAACAAAATAGACTGAAAGCAGAAGGCTTGCTAAGAATGATATGACTGTAGCAATTGCTGCTCCCTTAACCCCAAGGCCAAGGACGTAGATAAATATCGGGTCCAGGATTATATTAAGCACAAGGGATGAGACACTCACCTTTGTAGGTGTTCTTGTATCGCCCTCTGCTGAGAAGATGCTTGCGATAGCTTGGGCCGGGAACATGAAGAGGGCACCGAAGAGGATTATTTTCATGTAGTCTGTTGCAAGTTTAGCTATCGCCTCTGTAGCACCCAATAGCGTGAAGAATGGCTCTAGGATTGGAAGCCCTATTATGAGCACAATTACAGCCAGGATTAGTGAGATAAACAGGCCGTGCATTGCAGCATTCTCTGCGCTTGTTTTATGCCGAGCCCCTAAGGAGCGGGATATCCTTGAACTCATACCTGCCCCTAGACCTGAGGTCAGGGCGATAAGCACGAGAAAGGGTGGAAATGTAAATGTCAGGGCTGCAAGCGCCTCTGTACCGAGCCTTCCTACAAAGGCTGTGTCTACAATGCTGTAGAGGGTCTGAACTATCATTGAAACTATAATTGGTGTTGCCAATACAAGCAAGGCCCTCTTAGGGTTCTTCAGGAATTCCTCTACCCTGTCTTTAGCCATTCTCCTCAGAAAAAGCGAAACTGTTATAAAACTTTGGTTAGTGCGTGAGTAGGTCATTCTCTCGCAAGAGGACAAAAAGATTTAATATACGTGTCTCCCTACATCCAGACAGATGGGATTGCAGGTGTCGTGTTCGGAACAATCTTTAGCTTCGCAATACTCGCTGTCCTGGTTATAGTCTACGACCTTAATAACCTGAACTGGGGTAGCGAGCAGATAAATGTTCACATCGCCTCTAACGCCTTTATGCGCTCCTCGATTGGCGGGTGTGTTGAGAAGAGGCTGCTCATCCACTCCCCACGCTTAAACGGGTTTGAGATGTAGAGGTGGGCAGTTGCGTTGCTTGCAGAGCT
>PEYS01000111.1:0-2657 GCA_002763335.1 Candidatus Woesearchaeota archaeon CG08_land_8_20_14_0_20_47_9
TGTCATTTACCCTGAAGATTATCGCATCGCCGTCAGGGTCAGTTGCAGACGCCATTATTATGGCCACGCCGCCCTCGTCAACCCTGATGTCCTCTATCGGCTCAAGCACAGGGGCGTCGTTTACAGGCTCTACAGTTACCCTGAATTTGTTACTGCCTGCTGTGTTTGATCCGTCCTTTGCTGTTAACTGCAGCTCCACAAAGCCATTCCAGTCCCTGGCGCAGCTGAATAGGAGCATCTCCCCATTGCGGGTCAGTTGCACACTGCTACTGCTGTTTCCATCCACGCCTATGCTGAGGCTTTCAAGGGCGTTGTCAGGGTCCTTTACAGCCATGCTCAGATTGATGGCGCCCTCGCATCTGTCTTCTGAGAATGTGAAGTTTGAAATGCTTATTATCTCAGGGGCATCGTCAATGCAGTTCTGGTCAGCGCCGTCATAAACCTCTGTTGCTCCCGGGTGTACTGAGGCGTCGTTGTCATTACAATCCTCGCTTGCATTATAGCCGTCGTTGTCATTATCAGCCCCCTCTGCTGCCATGCTGTTTGAATACCCCCTTGTTGGGCGGCTAAATATTATAAAGTCCGCTGCCTCGTTGTCTGTGTCAAGCCCGTCCGGGAGCCTGCCGATAGAACCATTAGCCCAAGGCATTAGGGCGTTGTCAGCCGTGTTTCCGTCATTAAAGCTGCCATAGGTTACGCTGTCAATTAGCAGCCCCTCCGAATCCCGGATCAGCAGCATATCATCAGCATCCAGGTTGAGCAGCTCTGAGGGTATGCTCTCAATTGCCCCTGCAGCTATGCTTCCGTTTATCTCTGCGCTGCCACGGCTGCTCTCAACAACCCAGTTGTTAACGCTGACCTGGCTTCCACTTGGGTTGTAGAGCTCTACCCATCTGCCTTGTGGTGAGATCTCATTTATAACCACATTCAGCTTGTTTATTATCGTGATTGTTCTTTCAAGGCTGCTTGAGAGCCCTGTTGTGTCATTGGCGTAGAGGCGCACTCTATGCTGCCCCGCGCTCTGGTAGTCTGGCCGCCACTCTGCATTCTGCGAGCCTGATACCCTTACGCTGTCCAAGAATATTGCGTAGCTGCTTATCCCATCTGCGTCATGAGCATCGAATGATATGCTTATCACATCGCCCTCGTAGGCTGAGGATGGTATCTGAACACCTGTTATCTCTGGGGCGCTCCCGCTGCTGCTCAGCACCTCGAGGTATGGCCTGTAGTCTGGGTTTGCATACTCCCTTGAGGGGAAGCGCTTCTGTTCATGGGGGCTGCTCTCATCTGCGTACTGGAGCATTACTGAGATTCTGTCTCTGTCTTCATCCATGGCCTGTGAGACTGCCTGAGAGATATCGAAGTAGTACCATGCACCTGAACTGCCAATGCTGCTGCTTGCAATCAGCCCTGAAGGCTGAGGCGCATTAGACCATGTTATGCAGCCGCTCCCTGACTCAACCCATAAGGGGTCTGTTAGGTAGGCGTTGGCATTCCTCTCTGCAGAGTCTGTGTATGCAAAGCCGTAGATGTATAGCCTGGCCTGATTTACCCCCTGACTTGTCCAATTTATCCCTTTGGGTAGTGAGGATAGGTTGAATCTCAGGTATGTCCTTCGCGCATTGCTTGCTCCCTTGTCAAGGAAGAGATCAACAAGGTCTCCCTTACAGGCTGATGGCTGAGCCTTGTCAATGTATGCATCTGCCTCTGGCTGGAGCTTGATGCTGCTGTTTGTGGTGTTTATGACTGGAGGCTCCTCAGGAGGTTCTGGTTCTGTGGTTGTGCAGTTGAGGTTTACGCTTGAACCCCCGAACTGTCCGTTACCCCACGCAAGAAATACGCCCTCTGTGTAGGGCATGCACCCATTGACCTTTAGCCTGAATGTGTCTCCTGTGCTGAAGCCAGCATAATCCCCTGTGGAATAGTATCCCCTTCCATTTAGGCTCGGGGGCACCTTGTCATCAACAACGCCCCCGTATGTAAAGCCCTGGTTTTCTCCTGAGATCACCTCTACAGTGTAGGCTGTTCCTGATGCTGCTGGCTTGCTGTCAATGGTTATGGTGCCGCGCAGGTAGTTGACTGTGAGGTCATCGTGCCATGCTGCGGCTGTGCCTGTAAGCAGCAGCGCTGCCAAAACCAGGGTTATTATCCTTATCCTGCTTATCCCTATCCTGCCTGGTTTTGAGAGCCTGTTTTCAGTTTTCGCGTAAAGAGATTCTTTTGATCCCATCTTTTGTTTACCTCGCGCTTTTTTTGATTCAAAGCCCTCTATTGTTTGAGTGTGATTGTCCATTCTGTTGGCTGGCTTGCTATAAGCCAGTAGCCTATGCCTGGCTCAAGGCCCTCTAAGCCATCGCTGCTCCACCAGCCCACGCCTGGGTAGAACTCTGCTATGATATAGTTATCTTGCTGCCTGGTCATCACCTGGGTTATTGGCATGCTCTGGTTTATTGCATCCGCGATGCTTCTTGCACTGTATGATACCCAGCCCACAAGGTTTGGGCCCTCGGCTAGGCTTGTGCTGAAGCTGGCTTGCATGTAGCCAACCACTGTTAGGTTAAAGTCAGATGATGCCTTTAGCCAGTATCCTTGTCCTGGCTGGAAGCCCTCTAAGCCATCGCTGCTCCACCAGCCCATGCCCTGGTAAAACTCAGCAA
>PEYS01000111.1:2678-8864 GCA_002763335.1 Candidatus Woesearchaeota archaeon CG08_land_8_20_14_0_20_47_9
TCTCACGTCCCATTATCTGGGTTACGACAGGGCTTTGCGTCTCCTGTAGAATCACGGCGTCAAAGGAGTTATCCTTCGGGATTAGCGGGATTGAAATTAGGTTGTACCCCTCTCTCAGGTGGATTCTGAAGAGCATAAGCGTGTTTTGGTTTTCGTCCTCTCTGCCTGAGTTGGTGGCTGATCTCACGATGTAGAACCTCTTTGACTCGTTATTGTAGCCATTGTCCTCCCAGTAGCTGTTCCCTGTTGTTGCCGCTGGCTTTGTGAAGTTAAAGCTATCAGGATCATCTGATACATATATGCTGTAGTGGTCTGGCCTTGGTTCAGGATGATCCCAGCTAAGCATTATCCTGTTGTCATAGTTTATCTCAGTGTTGGCTGGAGGCTCAGGCATTGCTCGCGAGCCCGCAAGCCATTGCGCCGAGTTTCTGAAGAGCGTTGCAGTCTGCTCTGTCCAGTAGTCAATCTCAACTGCCCCGAAGAATACTGCCGGGGCAGTTGATACGTTCTTGTTGAGCAGCCTGGTTCCGTTTCCAATCACTGCGATCACAGCTTCGTTTGCATTTTTCAGTGTTGATACTGTTGCGTTTATTCCGGCTGCGCGGTCTCCTGAGAGGTAGCACGCCTTGATGCTGATGTAGTTCTTGTCAAAGGCGCTTGTATAGGCCTGGAATACGTCAGGCATCCCTTCTGTTAGCGGGTTGCGCGAAACAACCTTAAGGTGTATCGGAAAGTTCTGCTGTGTGCATGTTATGCTCCTCACCCACTTCCACTCATCTACATTGTAGGTGTTGATAACAAGTGCAGGGAACTTGTTTACAGGAATCTTATACGGGTCTGTAAAACGCTCATCGCCTATAGTGATGAAGGCGTACCCTGAGAAGTTAGTGCTGGCAGTTATAGAGTCTGCTGCTAATAGTTCAAGGTCAAAGCTCTCGTTTAGAAGCGCTGTAATCACTGGTTCAATGTTTCTCTCTGATTGGTATATGTACGCCACCCTTTGTTTCGCATCTGCCCCTGTTGCAAATATAAGCAGCATCAGGGCCAGCAGCATTGCTCTCTTGCCTATCATCTTTTTCTGCCTCTGTTTTTACCCTTATCCTTCGTGGTCTTAGCGCCTCTTGATAGCGCCGTGTATACAACAACACCCAACGCAACTATTGAGGCTGTTATCGTGATCCCTATGACTGGGTTCGGCCTTGCTCCTGCTGTAGCTCTGTCTGACGTGCTACTCCTGTTGTTCTGCCCCTCCTGAGTCCGTGATGTATGCGATGCCTCTGGCTGTGTTGCCTCTGATGTTTCACCGCCAGGATTTTCATTATCCCCGGATTCGCTGCCAGAGCCGATACCCCCTGCTTCGCTATTCCCCTCGTTACTAGAGTCTGATCCTCCTGCTTCTCCTGCAGCGTCGATAATTATAGTGGCTGCAAGCCCTGCCTGGTCACCTGGGAGCAAGGGTTGGTTGTCCAGCAGCGTCCTTGACTTTGTGAAGCTTGCAAGCACGCTACCCTCATAGAACCCCCGCTCATGGATTGTCATTGTCATATCAACCCTCTCTGAGCTGTCAGGTTCCAGAAAGAGCACTGACTTGTTGAGCTGGACTATGTCCTCAATGTCCTTTACCTGCAGCGTAACATCAACTGCAAACTCGTTTTGGTTATTTACAATAAGGGGCCTCTTGATGGTCACTGGCCCAGAGCTAATGTTTGTATGAATTATCATTCGTGGATTGCCGATTGATGCAACAATTGCGTAGCCTGACTCTAGCATAATGCCTGCAATGATACATGCAACAGCTAAGAGTGCCGTTAGCCTGCGATAACTACGTTTTCTACATCCCCTGCAATCTGCTCCTGAAACCATTCTCCCCTCAAGGCATCAAAGTGCGCCAAAGTAAGCCAATCAAAGCATCTATGCTGCTATGTCTGCAGCGTGGCTGCGCATAGTGATAGCATCATGATAGCATCAACCCCTCATGTTTCCCCAATGCCATTCTCTACTATAAAATGCGAATTGTAATTTACTACTGATAAAGGAATTTCAGCATTTATATAATGATTGTTGTGGCAGAGGCAAGAAATAAATAAAAACGCATGATTAGTCATCAAGCCCAGACTACACACCTGCATTCTATGCCAGAGACAAAGGTTTATCCTCGGAAGATCTGTAAAGCAGGGGGAGTTTATTCAGGTCAGGGACAACAGTTAAGGGGCATTGAGAACACTGCTTTACCAAGCTCAGACTTCGCAAGCCTGAGAGGATTCTATTTGAGTCTTAAGTCTTCGGATTGCTAGCTGGCTGCCAGATGGCCTCCTGTGCTTTTCACGCTATTGATGGGCGGGGGTGGCCAGGGCAGAAGCCCATTGCAAACTTAGGGCGGGGCAGGAGGATTGTAAGACTAAAAGAAGTCTAAGCTAACAACAATATTTAATAAGTTCAGGAGCTATACTGATCATACAATGGAAATCAGCTATAGTGGTAGTATAATAGAACTTAAAAAAGAGCTTACTAATCTCGATAGGTTTGTTATTGGATTTACATCTCTTCTAAATAAACTAAACAGCAAGTATGTTATTGTTTCAGGGTATGTTGCCATCTTATTCGGGAGGAACAGAAGAGAAGTTACCTTAAACAGTCATCGCCTATTTATATCCCCCCTGGAACTACAGATTGCATTCAAGCTCTATCTGGGCAGTGAGAAAGACATTGAGGATGCAAGATTCCTATACAGCCTGTTTATAGATAAGCTGGACTCGGCCTTGTTAAACAAATTCACCCAAAGGCTTAAAATAAGTAACTTATTTCGAAGGTATCTGAAATGAGGAACAAACTACCAAGGATTGACCTAGAAGAATTAAAGAAGCTGAAAGAAGAGAACTTCAAGGAGAGGTTGGAGTTTATTGATAGGTACGTTGAATGGATCAAAAAGACATCTAATAAGAAGTGGAGCAAGCAGCAGAAGGGGCTTGTTGATTAGGAGGCAGATTCTACAAAAACTTACAACAAAAAGCGACTTATAGGGTTTTTGGTTATTAGTTCGCAGGGACTAACAACCAAAAACCAAGGACTAATAACCAACTACCAATAACCAAGATCAACCAAAGACTGTTTTAACCACTAAATAGTAGTCTCACCATTAGGGGGCATTTCTCCCCGCAGCCCTTGGCAGCATGGAAATGTTTATATATCTCTGAAGGTAAGAAAAAGCAATGCACCAAGTTGATGCTAACTAAGAATACAACAAAGTCCAAAATAAAAGGTACACCTAATGAGACCTGAACAATATCTAAGGATTCTGCTTTTAGTAGTCATTCTTTTGTTTGTATCAGCAGGTATAAGGGCTCAAGGTTATGAGCCATACGATAGTTCAGGCTTTAGTAGTAGTGCAGTCATTGAATACGTGCAGAAGGTTATCCAATTCCTAGTTAACCTAGTAGCTAAACCAATCACGAATCCTGCTACTGGAGGCACGTATCCTCTAGGCATTATCATTGGTTTTTGGCTTGTGCTCTACGTAATTTTTTATGCTCTGCTGACCAAGATCGAACCTTTTAAAGTGGGGCATATCCCAAAGATACTTGCAGGAGTTTTAGCATTCATGTTAACGTTTTTTAGCGCTTCTTTTGGGTTGTTTGACTCCTTTTTACGATTTGCAGGAGAGACTGGAGCCTGGGTGCTCTTCTTCGTCGGTGTTACGGTAGCACTTCTTCGCATAATATCGTTCACTTATTCGGAAGTTGCTGGATACCTTGATAAATCAGCTGACTATGACACTAGAATAGCCACAGCTTCGACTAAAAGTGTGGCGGCTAAAAAGACAATATTCGGCAACCAGGTTGAAGGTGAAAAAGATAGGCTAGCGTACAAGCGCAATAAAGCAGAATTAGAAACCGAAGGGCTAATAGTGGGTGGAGTTTCAAGAGCTGTTGGAAGAATCATGGCTGGAGTCAAAACTATTGAAAAAGATGAGGAAAACCTTGAAACAGTCATGCAAGAGATATTTAGAATATTGAATTTGCTCCCATCGTTGATTGGGGTTCCTTCAAGCTCCCAGAAAACTCAGCCTCTCTCAGGCGCGACCACCACAATGACAGCTGGAGGGACTATTTCTGAGGAAAATGTTAATAGACTAAGGGATTACTTAAGCGGTAAGCTGAAAAGCGCATGTTTAATGCTAAGAAATGAAAACGAAAGACTAGAAGGGTTAAAAAGGACTGAGCAAGAATGCAAAGGATATTTAGGAGCTTTACAGGCTCTCGGGAGTGATGTCACTGAAATAAAAAGAAATTTAAGCAAACAAATTGGAGCTATGTCAAGTCAAAAGCAACAACTAGTTGAGTGGGCGGCTAATTTAATCTTTTATTATTCAGAACTTCTAAAACAACTTGTCTCCATAACTAAGACATCTCTTCCTAAAATAAAGGGAAACCAAACTACGTTATTGAAAAAGCTACTGGAGTTCAGCAAAGATGTAGAAGGTATAAGTGTCGATCGAAATTTGTATAAGCTCTTAACAGAACTTCCTACAAAAAAGAATAAACTGATCCAGCTTAATCGCGTTATTGAAGCAGACGCTGAGTTCTTCAAAGAATTATCCGGGCAATATATACAAGAGACCTTAGAGGAGGGCAGGGATTCAATTGATAAAGTCCTAACCAATATACGAGAAAAGAATATTACTGCCGAGGTTGCTGAAAAGTTAACTCAGCTGAGTTATAAAGTCTATAACAAAATTATTGACGCAGCAGCAGTTCTAACGAGGCTGCGTATCTAATGAGAATGCGCTAGTAGACTTATAGTGGCTGTATTATTATAGATCTAAACACTTCCTAACTCTTTATTCAAATACCCATTTGCTTGGAGTTTTCCATCTTCACCCCATCACCCCCGCCACAAACCTCGATACAGCTATAAACAGCCAGAAGTTGACAATCATTACCGAAAGCTTTAAATAACATTTCATTATCTTTAATAATAAATAATAATTTAAGGGGTAAATAAAATGGCTCAAGCTATAGTCAATTTTGGGGAGCGTCAGGATAGGATTTTGACTATTGTTAAAGGGAAGTATGGGCTCAGAAATAAATCCCAAGCAGTTAACTTTGTGATCGATAAATTTGAAGAAGAGCTATTGGAACCTGAATTGAGACCTGAATATTTAAAGAAATTAAAGAAGATTAGGAAAGGGAACTACACCAGGTTTAATTCTATTGATGAATTAAGGAGAGCTACTAGTTAGAAGGTGCACCATGCACAATTTCAAAATAAGCGAGCACCTTCAGGGAGTATTAAAAAAAGCTCTCTAAAAGGAATAATCTTCTCTACAACCGATTAATGAAGAAAATTAATGAGATTGTTAACAGTTATGACATTGAGCATTACAAAAACTTAAGGTATGATATGAAGGATTCAAAAAGGGCTCATATAGGGCAT
The DNA here is from genome assembly GCA_002763335.1 of Candidatus Woesearchaeota archaeon CG08_land_8_20_14_0_20_47_9. GTDB lineage: Archaea > Nanobdellota > Nanobdellia > Woesearchaeales > CG1-02-47-18 > CG1-02-47-18. The sequence continues at coordinate 8,112 of PEYS01000111.1, forward strand.
TTTGTGCTTGTTTTCCAATATGATAAATCAAGAGACGAAGTAAACTTTGATGATTTTGACCACCACGATAATATCTACAGAAAAATTTGAACACTGCACCTATAGCTCTCTGTACTCAAATTTTTCTGATGTCAAAATTCTCACCCCATCACTCCCGCCACAAACCTCGATACAGCTATAAACAGCCAGAAGTTGAAAATCCAGTGTGTTACCATGTATAATGCAACCCTCGCTGGCTCGCTCCCGTAGATGAGGTAGAGGGGGCAGATTATTGCGTCGTAGATTATCACCAAGAGTATTCCTGCAAGCCTTATGTCCATGCCTGCAAAGAAGTGGGCAATAAAACCGATAAACCCCATGCCGATGAAGGAGATGATTGTGTGGGGCTGCATCCTGCCCCCAACGTACTCTGCGAGGAAAATCCCGATCAGCCCTACAAAGATGGCTGTGCCAGGGCCATAGACAATCCCGCACATTATAGTACCGAAGGTCACGAACTCAAATCCCAAAGAGACATTGATGCTCCTGTTGTAGATCATTGAGATAGAGCTCAGAAAGAGGAAGAGCAGTACAAATAACAGCCTCTTGGTAAGGCTGCCCATAAAAACAAGGCCGAGCACAATAACGAGGGCGATAAAGAGGACTCGCCTGCTTACACCCATGCTGTCAAGCCAGGCCACAAGGCTCGTAAGGCCTGAGCCTGCTCTAGCCACAGAGCTTCGCAGAAAGCCCCTCTTCACATCTGGATGGGTG
>PEYS01000161.1 GCA_002763335.1 Candidatus Woesearchaeota archaeon CG08_land_8_20_14_0_20_47_9
CTCCCACTCCTTCTACCCAGGGGAGTATGCCCTCCATCCTATCTGCCAGGCGCATGTGTGTCAGGGCTGCCCTATTAGGGGCACCCTCCCATAGCGAGGCACCAACAGCTGTGAGGCATGTTGCCCCGCTCCACCTGCTGTCAAGCCTTGTGAACAGCAGCACTGGGATGTTGAGTTCCTTAACAAGCCTGAGTACAAGCTGCGGCTCTGTCCACTTCCAGCAGCCTATGATGAGGCATGCTGCACCCTCCTGCTTTAGGAGCTCTATGCACCTCTCTATCTCCCTTGTGCTCCTGACACCGAAATAGCCATCTGTCTTCTTAAGGAGCTTATGAGGGTCTGATATCCTGTAGCCTTTGCCTTCAAGATAGCCCACCAGCTCCTGATGGCTCTCCTTCAGGTAGCCCTCAGCCTCTTCTGCAAGTGCTAGATCACGTGGATCAGTAAATGATACAACACCGATTGTTGTTTGAGATTCTTTGTTAGCCATAACCTGTCCCCTCAAAAGGTATGAATTGTTCATACCTTGGGCTTATATTTAAACATTTCGTTAGAATATAGCATATTTTAAAATATACGATTGTGTAGTTACTTGTTAGTGGCTATTAATCAAAAGGGGTGATGTGGGCACTTGACTACACAGTATTTTTATTATCCTCACGGACTTTCTTTAAACTAGCCCTGTAGGAGTTGATTTCTTCTTCTCCTATGTTTGATACTAAATCATCAAACAGAGCTACAAAGATCTTTGCCTCTCGAAGCGTTTGTTTAACCTTTTCTTCCTTGTCTACCCTCATATAGTACTGCGCGTCAATTCTCTTATCCTTGTGTTTATTTATAGTCTGAGTTTTTTCACTTCCTAAAATAAAAGATGCAGCCAGAATAGAGCAGGCATGATTCTCACATTTTACCCCTATCCTTTGTAGGAATGAGTACAAGGCATAGTATTCAGCATAATAAATAACCACAGTTGCCCAGAGGAGGTCACCATCATTAAAGTTCTTCTCTGCTCTCTCTAAAGACTGCTTAGCCTCATTCAAATAGGATCTTGCTAATCTTTCATTAGGTTCAAGTATTTTTAAACCACCTTTTATTCCAAAGCACCACTTTAATTTCTTATTCTCTTTCTCCATACGCCCTCCACATCTCATTCACATAAAACGAATGGTTGTTCAAGATAACGTGGTTTTCTTCTATCTCTTTTAGTAGAGTTTCTCGTGCCACTAAAGCCTTCTCAAAAGAGGACTTTAACATCTCTATTTTATGTACTTTATAAGGAAGTAGGTGTAAAGGCAGCTTATCCTTTGAAAGCACCAATAAGTCTAAATCAGAATCTTTATCAGCTTTACATTCAGCAAAACTACCAAATACTATGATCGGGCTGTTTGTTTTGATGTCTTTTAAAAAAATATTAAAAAAGGGATAGTAGTTAGCAAATATGGCGGTTTTGTATACCTCTGCTTGGAGAAGGTAAAACTTTGTCTGTATGTTGCTTAAATTTAATTTGAAATACCTATTCCTCCCTCTTATAACACTCTTTAGTATTTTCTCTTTTTCAAGCTCTAATAACAGATTTTGGGTTGTTCTGAGTGGCACCCTAGTCAGTTTACTTACTTCTCTAAGATAAAATTGCTTAGTATATCCCCCTAGGTAGAGGGCTAAGACGTCCAGCTTTTTGTCTCTTTTTTGATACATATGTATCTATTATGATACAATACAATATAAATCTTTCGGTAGTGTTAAAGATGGTCGTAAAGCTTTAAATACTAGTGCCACTCAGTAATAGTAAAATGACCAGTTTTAATCTTAGAAGCCGAGTGTATTCAAGGTGTCAAAAATACACCGGGTGTAACGAAAATCTGCTGCTCGGGGCTATCCCCGACTTAAAA
>PEYS01000101.1:0-1851 GCA_002763335.1 Candidatus Woesearchaeota archaeon CG08_land_8_20_14_0_20_47_9
AGCTTAAATCTTTTTGTCCTGTAATAGGCCCGCACAGCAGTTTTGAAATCACTGAATCTGTCAAAAAACATGGAGCCAAGAACATTATCTTTGCCTTGCCTCCAGCACTCTTCCATAGGATTTAGCTCAGGATGGCCTGAAGGAAACCAGAATATTTTCAAGCGGTGCCTGTTTTTTCTCATGAGTTCACGCACCCGCTTTTCTCGGTGCCACTTGGCTTTGTCAACAAACAAAGCCAGATAATTGTACTTCCTTAAAACGCAGTGGAGCAAATCCAGAAATGAATCACTATCAGCCGAATCATATGTCCTAAAGAGCTGTGAGCCATCTTCACATATGATTCCAGATACTACAACTCTCCTGTGCGAGCCTGTTGCAAGCATTATTGGCCTGCTTCCCTTCAATACCCACACTTTACGTATTATTACGTCATAGATGAAGATGCTTTCATCATGTACAGCAACCTTGAATTTCAAAGGAAGCCTTGCTAATCTGCTCTTGTTTTTTTTATGAATGCATCCTTATCTTCCTTTTTTGCGTATGCATAATGCAGCCTCGGCTTTACCTGTGAGAGCCCCCATGACTGCGTAATCCTAATAACCTGCCTTTCGCAGTATTTTACGCCGGTCTGTTTGAATATCTCTTCCTTCACATGCTTGGTCCTCCATCCACGCTTAATATCATGCTTACTCACTTTCCTTCTTATTATAAGCTCATCTTCTTTGCTTATCTTCTTCGGTCTGCCACTACGTGGAAGAGTGTAAAGCCCTTTAAGGCCCTGTTTAAGATATCTCTTTTTCCAGTAGTCCAGCTTACTATGCACGCATCCAAAGGCTATCGCTGCTTCCCTTAAGGGCTCTTTTAATGCTGCCTGCACCATCAGTAGTCTCTCTCGTATCACCGAGTCTTTTACCCTCGTTAGAGTGATCTTTATCTTTTTTAGTTCGTATTGGTATTTTTTCTGTTTCATACCAAAAGTATGGAAGAACTAGTATATAAACCTGTCTAAAAAGTTATGTCGGTTGCTATAGTATGTCGAAACAAGAAAATGAGTCTGTTTCAACTGATGGGTACATACAACTAAAAAAGAGTAGGTTATGGGTGCCCAGTAGACTATTATACGATCCCTGGGAAGTAATTATTGAGCCAGATATGTCCTAAATTCTACTTTGTTAGTACAGAGTTATAGTTTCCATATAATCATAATCATATCCTTTAATACTACCGGAGCAACAGGCTTGGGTTCTTTCGGAATTAAGACATTCAAGTGGATTTGAAGTTTCATCAAAACAGGATGTAAAATCATTACATCGTTGGTGTCTTTCCACACATTTCCTCGACTCTGGTTTAAACCTATACCCTGCCTTACAGCAGCAATACGGATACGCAGGATACCGCTCCCCACAGACCACGCCACTAACTGTATCACCCTCTGCTGGGCATGCCCCGCTCCTGCAGCCTCCTCCCAGGACATTTTGCACCTTTGCACAGCAAGGGAAGCTGGTTGCCTCAGCAGTATCCAAAGCACTTGAGCAGCCATCATCAGGCTCAACGCCCGCTATTGTAGGAGAATAATCAACACAGCCATCACCATCATTATCCCTGCCATCCGAGCATTGAGGTGGTGTATGGCATACAGCAATCTTCCAAATCTTACTGGCATCACTCAAATCATTGATATAATAGCCCCATCCACCACAATTAGGCACATAACCGAGACTAGACTCAAAACCATAACCGCAGATTAGCAAGCCCTTATTACACCGGCTCCTAGCCCAAGGACTGTCACCACCCATCGTAGTATAAACACAATCACAACCGCTACAACCAAAATAATTACAAATGCCTCCT
>PEYS01000101.1:1913-2712 GCA_002763335.1 Candidatus Woesearchaeota archaeon CG08_land_8_20_14_0_20_47_9
ACACTCATCAATCGCAGCCGACACCATGGCTGCGGAAACAGCAAGAACAATCAGCAAAAGCAAAGCCTTACCAGCCCGCATCATTCATCACCCCCCTGAATCATACCTGTAACATTATACTCAACACTGGAAATCCTCGAGGGGTCACACCCATCACAAGCCCTTCCGAACAGGTGTATCCTCACAACGTCCTCTGAAGCATAACCATTTATTGAGAGCTGCGCATCAGTCTCTTCAGCACCTATCATGCACTCAAACACCTCCCCCAGCCTCGGACACTGCTCATTGCCCAAGCTAACATTAAGCTGGCCAATATTATCAGCACTCACAAGAAGAACAGTTGCTCCCCTGCTCCTTCTTATAAGCCTCGGATAAAAATAAATGATCCCCTCCTCCAACTCCCACCCCATATTAGGGTAAAGAGAGAATATGCTCCCCCCGGTTTTTACAACAGAGTTAGCATCCGGAGCCTCACCCGCATAACTAAAACCAGCATGCTCAAGATCAACCCTCAAGCGAGGCAGATAAACTACAGCAGCCACACTTAAGGTTAATACAGCGATAATGAGAACAGCAGTCTTCAACCACTTACTATTAAAGCTGATACTAGGCCGGCTCCTACTAAGCTGCCTTGATCTTGACACGCCCTCCCCAGCTTCATCAGCAGAGTCTAGCTTGACAGCAGACTCAGGGTACCCCTCTTTCTCCCTCAGCCTAGAAATATCATCAAGCTCCCCGACATTGCTGGATATCTTTTTTGCCATGAATCATCAATCACTGATGCAGCTATTTGAGATGC
>PEYS01000186.1 GCA_002763335.1 Candidatus Woesearchaeota archaeon CG08_land_8_20_14_0_20_47_9
GCAGCAAAATGTCCGTCTGCCGCCATGGATGGCTGGATTTTTCCTACTAAGTGGGTTAATTCAGCATTTTCGTAAATCAGGAAGTCACCCACCCAAACACATCTCATAAATCTCAACATACCCCTCTGCCATCTTGCTCCAGCTAAACTCTTCTGCGATCTCTCTTGACTTTCTGCCCATGTTTCTTATTGTTTTTCTATCTAGCCTGTTTAGTGCTGCCCTCAGGCTCTCAACACTTCCCTTCTCAACTATAACCCCATTGCAGCGTATTTCGATGTTGCCTCTTTTCTCTCTGTTGTTAATATCATCCTCGCCTTGTCTCACAAGCTCTCTCGTACCACCCACATCTGTCGTAACAACAGGCAGCCCACACGCCATTGCCTCTAAGACAGAGTTGCTCATTCCCTCATTGAGTGTTTGCAGGACAAAAACATCTGCATCTTGGAGTTGGGCAGGTATCTCATCATGCTCAAGCCTTCCCAGGAAGTTTACAGGGACATTAAGGCTTGAAGCCAGGTTCTTCAGCCTCTCCTCCTGGTCTCCCTCGCCAATCAGGGTAAGCTCAAAATTCCTAAGCCCTTGCAAGGCCTTGATAAGGTAATCGTATCCCTTTCTCTCTATCAGCCTGCCAGTTGAGATCAGTCTCACCTTGCCTTTGCTATTCTTTTTATTCCCTGGTTTGAACTGGGCTGTATCTACTCCGTTGCATATTACCTCCATTTCACACCTGAGAGTCTGCAAGGCAAGCTCCTTCAGGCCCTCTGAATTAGGGATGACAGCAGAGGCATGGCGCCATACAAGCCTGGATAATGGTTTAAACATCAGCTTATCAAATTTCTCAAGTCTGGAGCTATAGCCAGGGACATCGCTGCCCTGCAAAGCTACAATATACGGCATCTTATGCCTCAGCCTGTAGCCAATAAGACCTGATGACCACCCAAACCAGCAGTGGCAGACATCATACCTGCCTCGTCTCGCAAGCCTTTTAGCAAAGATATAGGCCTTAAGGCTCCACTCAGCAACCTCACGCATTGTCCAGTAGTGTAGGTCTTTCTTATGAACATCCAGCTTGAATATGCGTGTATTGCCTGTAACATCTACCTCAAACCTATTGGCAGATGAGGTAACGAGGTCAACTGAAAGATCATCTCTTTTTCCAAACTCCTTCAGTATGTAGGCACATTCATTTGCAGCACCCCCACCAACCGGAGGAAACTCGTAATTCAGCATAAGTATCTTCATTTTATGAAACCTCGATCTTGTATCTGATCAGGGGAGGTTTTGTCAGGGTTGTGACAAGCAGCCCTCCTCTAGCAGTCTCAATGCAATGGCTCCATGGAAAGTAGTTCGCATTCAGTTCTGGGCTGTATGTTATCACTAGTGGGCCTGTCTCTTCCGAGCTGTACTGGTGATATACAGGGCATTTAAAGGTGGCCTCAGCATCCTCTCTCAGTTCAGGTGCCAGGACAGTTGATATTACAGCAATAAACTCTGGCGAGTGCATTGGCTTGTTCTTAGCATAACCAATTACCTTGCCAAGGGCCTCTGCATCACTCCAGATTGACCTCGGCTTAAGGCTGTTAATCCTCGCAACAACCTGGCCAGGATTGTCTGTGCTGAGGTATGTCCTGTTGCAAAGCTGGTTAAACACCCTCTGCCTTAGACTGGGACTAATAGTTGTGTTAAGCATGATCAGCTCAGGGTCATACAGGCTATTTCCATGCAGCCAGTTAAAGTAAACCCTGTTAGCTTCCTGATTTACAACAAGCCCTCTGCCAAGGATATTCTCCTTCATAATTGTCCCCCTTGTCAAGACTGGAATCCTGTTAAAGTTTTCAAGTCTGACCTCCTCATCTGAAACAACCCCTGCCTCTGCAAGCACCCCGTGGTAGTATGGGATTTCCCTATAGGCGTAGAGCAGTAAGGCCTTAAGGCGACTCTCACTGCATCTCTTGATCTGCCCAGGTGACAGCCTCTCAAACACCGCAATATCCTGAAGCTG
>PEYS01000078.1 GCA_002763335.1 Candidatus Woesearchaeota archaeon CG08_land_8_20_14_0_20_47_9
ATCGAGGGCCTTGACAGCAGGGACATAGACATAAAAAAGCTGGCAAAGAGGCTGAAAAGCGAATTCGCATGCGGCGGAACATCAAAGCAGGGCAATATAGAGCTCCAGGGAGACCACAAGGCGAAGGTCAAGAGCATCCTTATCAAAATGGGCTATCCGCAGGAAACAATCGATGTCGTGTAACATGCCTCTTGTCGAGCAGCTGCTCCGAGGAGAACTGATCGGCCTTCATGCAAGGGTCGTCAGCTCCAGAAACAGCTATAACGCTGGCATCGAGGGCAGGGTAGTGTACGAAACAAGGAACACCCTCACCATACAGCATGGCGGGAGGGAAAAGAGAATCATAAAGAAAAACTGCGTGCTTGAATTTGAATTCAAAAATAGAAGGGTCATAATCAAGGGCGACTGGCTTGTTGCAAGGCCCGAGGAACGCACAAAATCAAGGGTGAAACTAGTCAAATGAAATCAGATCATAACAATAAGGCAGCCAAAGCAGGGAAAGAACCAAAGAGAAAGGCTGAGGCTAAGCCTGCAAGGAAACAGGGCGTGAAGGAGACAGCAGAGGAAGAAGCTGTTAGGGAAGGTGCAGCAGAGGAGAAAGTGGCATGCAACGACGAGAAATGCCCCTTCCACGGCAAGCTGAGCCTCAGGGGCAGGGTGCTGAGCGGCATAATCAGCTCAGGGGGCATGCATAGGACAGCAACATTCCTGATGGAGAGGCTGTTCTACATTCCAAAGTACCAGAGGTATGAGCGGCGGCGTACAAAACTCAAGGTGCATAACCCGCCATGCATTGAGGCGCAAAAGGGCGACAGGGTAAGGGTTATGGAGTGCAGGCCGCTAAGCAAGACAAAGAAATTCGTCATAATCCAGAAACTAGGGTGAGAATAGAGTGAGGAGCGATGAAGGCGGTTAAAGCAAGGATAAGCAAGGGCCTCTGCCATAGAAGCGTTGTAGCAACATGCGATAACTCAGGGGCAAAGCTACTCAGGATTGTATCTGTGGTAGGCTCAAAAACAGTGCACGGGAGAAAACCGAGCTGCGGCATCGGAGACCTAATACTTGCATCAGTGATAAAGGGCTCGCCTGAGATGAGAAAACAGGTCGTATACGCTGTGATTGTGAGGCAGAAAAAGGAGTACAGGCGCCTCTCAGGGATAAGGGTGGGCTTTGAGGACAACGCCGCCGTAGTGCTGAAGGACGATAAGGGAAACCCGAAGGGAACCCTGTTTAAAGGGGCCATTGCAAAAGAGGCTGCTGACCGCTGGCCAGCAATATCAAAGGTCGGCGCCATAATTTTATAGAAAACCCAACCAACGACATCAAAGCCCTATAGGAGAGGAGAATGAGATCACGATTTTCAAGGGAGTGGAAGAGGAGCAGGAAGCCATCAAAGCAGAGGGCATACCAGAGGAACGCCCCGCTGCACATAAGGCACAGGATGATGGCAGCCCACCTCTCAAAGGAACTGAATAGGAAATACAAGAGGCGAAGCATAGCTGTAAGGAAGGGAGACCAGGTTAAAGTAATGCGCGGCCAGTTCAAGGGGAAGGTCGGCAGGATAAACAGGGCAGACCTCAAAAAGCAGAGGGTCTACATAGACGGCGTAGAGGTGAACAAGAAGGACGGCAGCAAGGCCTTCTACCCGCTGCACCCATCAAAGCTGCTGATCATTGACCTCAACACAGAAGACAAAAAGAGAATGGCTGCTGTAAACAGGGGTTGAGCAAGGTGACAAACAGAAAACAACTCAAGAGGCTTGTAGTGCCCACCTCGTGGCATGTTGGTAAGAAAAAACACAAGTTCATAACAAGGCCAAGGCCGGGAATGCATAGCCTTAGCGAGGGAATGCCTATCAGCATCATAATAAGGGACATACTCAAATACGCAAAGACAAGCCGAGAGGTAAAGACCATACTCAGAGAAAAGAGGGTGCTTGTTGACGTTAAGAGGGTGAAGGACCCCCGTTTCATAGCAGGACTGATGGACAGCATCAGCTTCCCTGACATAAACACCTACTTCAGAATAACCCTCGGCCCTCACGGAAGGCTGAGGCTGATAGACATAAAAAAGGAAGAGGCCCTCTTAAAGCTCTGCAGGATAAAGGGCAAACACGCAACAAAGGGGGGGCGCATACAGCTAAGCACCCATGACGGAAGGTGCATAACGGCAACTGCAGAGGGCACGTCGTATAAAACAGGAGACAGCCTTCTCCTAGAGCCTGAGAAGGCCGGGATCAGTATAAAGGAGCACTTCGCCCTGAAACCAGGAGCCTCAGCGCTAGTAACCGGTGGTAAGAACAAGGGGGCAATCGGAAACATCACCAGGATAGAGGGCGTGGTTGTAACCCTCAAGAGCAAGAAAGAGGAGATCACAATACCCAGGAGGTATGCCTTTGTTTTGGGAAATGAAATGCCTGCACTCAGGGTAGAACCATCAGCTTCATCAGCATCACACTAAAAATGAATCACACTGAAAATGAATGAGCAGAAGATAAGAAATCCGATGCGAAGGATAAGGATTGAAAAGCTGACCCTGAACATCGGGGCGGGAACAAGCAGCGAGGCTTTAGATAAGGCCATGAAGCTGCTGAGGAGTGTGGCAGGCGTAAGCCCTGTGAAGACCTTCGCCTCAAAGAGGATTCCGACTTGGGGCTTAAGGCCGGGCATGCCAATCGGCTGCATGCTCACCCTTAGAGGGGGTGAGGCGCACGAGCTGGTTAAGAGACTGATAGCTGCGCGCGACAACACGCTACGAGAAAGCCAGTTTGACAATCACGGCAATGTATCATTCGGAATACCGGAGTACATTGACATACCAGGAGTAAACTACGACCCTGAGATAGGAATAAAAGGCCTGCAGGTCTGCATCACACTAAAGCGCCCGGGATTCCGCATAAAGAAGAGAAGGATACACCGAAGAAACATACCGAAGAGAAGTATCATCACAAGGGAGGAGGCAATGGCCTTTATGAAGGAGGAGTTCAACATAAGCATAGGTGAAAAAGAATGACTGTAAGCTCATACAAAAAGATGCTCAAACAGCTAAGCTCCAAGCCTGCTAAGCTTCAGAGGTACCTTAAACACAACAAGCCGAAGAAGAGGGCATTCGGTAAGAGCACAAAGAAGTGCTCTCTATGCGGAAGCTCCCGCGGCTTTATAAACAAATACGGCCTTAGGTTATGCAGGAGATGCTTCAGAGACATTGCCCCGAAGATAGGATTCAAAAAATACTGCTAGGTGAAACAAATGGCCCTTAACGATCTGCTTTCAAACGCCCTTTCACACATACTGAACAGCGAGAGATCCCACAAGCAGGAGTGCCTTGTTAAGTCCTCCAAGCTAATAAGGGGTGTGCTGGAACTGCTCCAGGCTCACCATTACATAGGGGGATACTCGGCTGTAGAGGACGGCAGGGGAGGCATACTCAGGGTTAACCTCCTCGGCCAGATAAACAGGTGCGGCTCAATAAAGCCGAGGTTTGCAGTGGGAAAATTCGGCTTTGAAAGGTTTGAGAAGAGCATCCTCCCTGCAAAGGACTTCGGCATACTCGTAGTCTCCACACCACAGGGCTTAATGACCCACACAGAGGCAAAGAAGAGGAATATGGGCGGCAAGCTCATAGCCTACTGCTATTAAAATGAGCGCCAGTAACCAGAATGAAAAGAGAGAGAAGGGGTTAAGACTAGAGGTCGCCCTCCCCGCAGGCGCAGAGGCAGGCTTCTCTGAGGGCGTGCTCTCAGTAAGAGGCGCCAAGGGTGAGGTAAAGAAGAGGCTGCTGAGCAAGCAGGTCCTCGTATCTGTTGAGAATGGCGTGGTGGTCATTCAGGCGAAGAGGAGCACCAAGAGGGAGAGAAAGGTCGCGGGCACATTCTGCGCTCACATAAAGAATATGATAAGCGGCGTGAGCAGGGGCCACGAGTACAGCATGAAGATATGCGCAGGTCACTTCCCAATGAACGTCTCAGTAAGCGAGGGCAGGCTGATCATCAGGAACTTCCTGGGGGAGAAGAAGGACCGCACTGTTAAGATACCGAAGGGTGTCAGCGTCAGGATCGAAAAGGAAGTTGTACGCATAACAAGCCCTGACAAGGAGCTTGCAGGGGCAACAGCATCATCAATAGAGCTGGGATGCGTTGTAAAGAACAGGGATAGGAGGGTCTTTCAGGACGGAATATACATCATAGAAAAGGCGAGAAAGGGTTAAGCAAATGAATGTATCAGAGGCTCTGAAACTGAGAAGGGCAATCAAGGCCAGGAAGCCCCACTTCAGGATGAGCAAGTCAGACAAGCACGGGAGAGGAGAGATAAGGGACAAGGGGTGGAGAAAGCCGAGGGGCAGGCACTCAAAGCTAAGGCGTAAGCTCAAGGGTCATGGAAGGCGCCCTGCAGCAGGCTTCGGGTCACCGAGACTAGCACGCGGAAGAGACAGGAATGGGCTTATACCTGTAATCGTTAAAAACCCGGATAAGCTCTCCTTAATAGATCCGAAGAGCCAGTCAATCGTAATAGCTGCCTCAGTAGGCGCCAAAAAGAGGATAGAGATACTGAAGAGGGCGATAAAGGACAAGATACAGGCATCAAACATAGCCCCCAAGGCCTTTATGGATGGGCTTGTCAAGGGGTTTGAAGAGAGGAAGGGAGCCGGGCAGCAAAGGAAGAAGGAGAAGGAAGAGAAGAAGGCCGAAGAGAAGAAAAAGAAGACAATAGAGGAAAAGGTGAAGGGCGAACAATCCCCTGATGAGAAGCGCATGGCCGAGATTGAGGAACAGAACAGGGTCCTGACAAGGGGAGAATAATCAGCTCATGATATCAACTCGTAATAATTAGGTGGTCACGCTATGAACCTGAGATTGCAGAGGAGGCTTGCATCAGACGTCATGGGATGCTCGGGGAAGGACGTAACCTTCTCATTTGAGAGCGATGATGACAAGGACGCATTGAAAAAGGCCATAACAAAGAGAGACATAAGGCTGCTTATAAGCGCAGGACTCATATCAAGAAAGCCCCTCAACAACAGCTCCAGGGGAAGGATAAGAAAAGCGATGACTCAGAGGTGCAAGGGCAGGCGCTCAGGCCACGGCTCACGAAAGGGAAAGAAGACAGCAAGGCAACCGAGGAAGGAGGCGTGGATGAAGAGGATAAGGCTTGCAAGGACCTTCCTCAAGACACTCAGGGGAAAAAAGGCCATAACACCAAAAAACTACAGGATGCTCTACCTTAAGGCAAAGGGAGGCTTCTTCAGAAGCAAGAGACACATAAAGCTCTACATAGATGAACACAAGCTGGCAGGTGCAAAACAATGAGCAGGGGCCGTCACATCGTTGTATACAGGCGCAAAAGAGAGAGGACTACAAACTACAGGAAGCGCCTAAAGGCCCTGCTCTCAAAGAGGGTGCGCCTGGTTGTAAGAAAGAGCAGCAGGCACATAATCGCCCAATTCATAGCCTACGATGAGGCTGGCGACAGGGTGCTCGTATCTGCCCATTCAGGCGAGCTGAAAAAATTCGGGTGGGGCTTCGACACAAAAAACCTCCCGGCAGCCTATCTAACAGGGCTTCTTGCCGGAAGGCGCGCAAAGGAGGCAGGGGTTAGCGAGGCGATACTGGACATGGGCCTGAATACGCCTGTCAGGGGGTGTAGGATATACGCAGTACTTGCCGGCGCAACAGGATTCATCAGTATACCACACTCAAAGGAGGTGCTTCCAAGCGATGCAAGGCTTAGAGGGAAGCACATAGCTGAGTTCGCCTCTATGGAAAAAAAGGGCAACCAGTTTTCACAATACAACAAGAAGGGGCTGAACATCGCATCAATAGGCGACGCCTTTAAAAGCGTCCAAGAAAGCGTAAAGGCAGAGGAGAACAGGAAGGGTAAGAAGAAAAATGGTTAGAGCGAAAAAGTCTAAGGGCGAGGTCAAAGAGGAAGTGAAAGAGGCAGCTGTTGAGGAATCTGCAGATAATCATACTGAGGATGTTAAAAAGGACGTTCCTGAGGTTGATAGCTCTGGATGGGTGCCAAAGACAAGGCTTGGAAGGGAGGTCAAGGCTGGCGAGATCAGCAGCCTTGACCCTGTGCTTGACAGCGGCATGAAGATTATGGAGGCTGAGATAACAGACAGGCTGCTCCCAGGCCTTGAGATAGAGTTTATGATGATCGGCCAGTCAAAGGGCAAGTTCGGCGGAGGCCAGAGGCGCATATTTAAGCAGGTGCAGAAGAAGACATCTGAGGGCAATAAGCCGAGGTTTGCAGTATGCGTAGCAATAGGCAACTGCGATGGCATCGTTGGTATAGGCCTGGGAAAGTCACGCGAGACAATGCCTGCAAGGGATAAGGCAATACGCAACGCAAAGCTCGCTGTTTTCAAGATAAGGCGTGGCTGCGGTTCCTGGGAGTGCGGCTGCGGCGAGCCCCATACAATACCATTCAGGGTTGAGGGCAAATGCGGGTCAGTCACAATAAAGCTTATGCCTGCTCCCAAGGGAACTGGCCTAAGATGCGATAAGGAATGCCAGAAGATACTGAAGCTTGCAGGTATAAGCGACATCTGGTCGAAAACATACGGGCAGGCAAGATCAAAGATCAACATAATCATGGCGTGCGAGGCAGCCCTGAGAAGGCTTGTTAAAACAAGGGTAAGGCAGGACTACTACGAGACGCTGGGCATAACAGAAGGCCCTGCTGCAAAGACAGAGCAGGCATGCGAGGCAACTGCTGAGAGCGCTAATAGTGGAGAAGGTAACGATGAGTAGCATGGTTGCAGCAATAAGGGTGAGAGGTCAGACAGGTGTCCGCAGGGACATTAAGGCAACCCTCAGGCTTTTAAGACTCTACAGGAGGAACTACTGCGTCGTCCTACCGAAAAACTCGGCAGTGGAGGGCATGCTGAGAAAGGCAAAGGACTACATCACATGGGGCGATGTGGATGAGGAAGGCTTTAGGCTGCTGATAGAGAGGCGCGGCGAGGAATACAAGGGCAGGCTTACTGACTCAAAGGGCAGGATAAACTACAGGCGCTTTATCGAAGTGAATGGGAAGAAGATAAAGCCATACTTCAGACTAATGCCCCCAAGGCAGGGGTTTGAAAGAAAGGGGATAAAAAAGGCCTTTAGCATTGGTGGCGCTCTTGGCTTCAGAGGCGAGAAGATAAAAGACCTTATAATGCGCATGATCTAACTATTTAGGTGCTATTCATGGTTGTAAACAAACACAAGAAACACACACGGCTTCGCGGCAACCGCACCCACGGCTGGGGGGATAAGAAGCACCGCGGCTCTGGAAACAGGGGCGGCAAGGGAAATGCGGGCACTGGCAAGAGGTCAGACTGCCGCAAGCCCTCAGTATGGAAATACCCTGAGCTGTTCGGTAAGCACGGATTCAGGAAGAAGAACATAAAGGTAACTGTGAAGGGCGTCAACGTATCTTATATTGAGGAGCACATCAACAGCCTCATAAGTAGCGGGGCTGCAAAGGAGAGCAACGGCGTTTTTGATATTGACCTGGAAAAGGCAGGCTATAACAAGCTCCTAGGCAGGGGCAGGGTTAATAAGAAACTCAGGATAAAGACAGCATATGCCTCAAAGAGGGCTGTTGAGGCTGTAGAGAAGGCAGGAGGAAGCGTTGAGGGGCTGACCCCTGAAGAAAAAAAGAAGCCTGCTGACAAACCTGCAAAAATGACGATGATGTAAGTTTTTATTTTCGAAAGATAAATAAATGTCTCGCATAGAGCTGTTTAAAAATGCCTGGTAATGCTGTTTCACTGCTTAAGAGCATATTAACAAACCTCCCTGAGGTTGTAAAGCCAACGCAGAAGAGGCTGTCTTTCAGGGAGAAGCTCAAGTGGACCGGGTCTGTGCTTATGCTCTTCTTTGTTCTCGGGATGATACCCCTCTTTGGCCTGGGCCAGAATGAGCTGCAGCGCTTCGGCTTGCTATCAATAATCCTCGGGGCAAAGTTCGGATCAATAATCTCACTGGGAATAGGCCCTATCGTGACAGCCTCAATCATAATACAGCTCCTTACAGGATCAGGGCTGGTGAAGCTCGACATGACCTCAAAGGATGGGAGGAAGCTCTTCCAGGGCATACAGAAGGCAGGGTCGCTGGCATTTATACTCTTTGAGGCATGCATATACGTATTCATGGGAGGCCTCTCTCCAATGCCGGGCATAAGCCCATGGGTGCTTATTGCCCAGCTCTGCGCAGGGGGGCTGCTGATACTCTTTATGGATGAGGTTGTGAGCAAGTACGGCTTCGGCTCAGGCATAAGCCTATTCATAGCAGCAGGGGTGTCAGAGGGCATCATCCTCAGACTCTTCAGCCCCTTCACATCATCAGGTGTCTTCTTCATGGGCTCTGGAGAGGCCCCGGTAGGGGCAGTCTGGGCAATATTCCACTTCCTCTCAATAGGCGCTGCAAAGGACGTGCTGACAAATCTTGCTGCAATAACAGCAACAGGGCTTGTCTTTGCAATAGCTGTCTATACGCAGGCAATGAGAGTTGAACTCCCAATGTCCTTTGGCAGGGTTCGGGGCCACGGAATAAGATGGCCATTGTCGTTTGTATACACAAGCAACATCCCCGTAATC
>PEYS01000075.1 GCA_002763335.1 Candidatus Woesearchaeota archaeon CG08_land_8_20_14_0_20_47_9
TAGCCCCGCCCTTTAGGGCGAGAACTTTTGAGTCAGAAAATCTGCGTTTCGAAGCGAGGGGCGTAAAGCCCCGACTTTTAAGTCGGGGATAGCCCCGATCAGCAGATTTTCGTTACTTACAACCCTGCTGCGCCCTAACAGGGGGAGTGCAGTTGTCTGTGGCTTTAGCATTGCAGAGAAGCCGCACGAGGTTAGAAAAAGGATTGGTGTTGTCTTCCAGGAGTCTGTTGTTGATGAAGGGCTTAGTGCTTATGATAATCTCGACTTGCATGCAAGGCTATACAAGATACCAAGGCATGAGAGGCATAAGAGGATATCTGCATTGCTCAAGCTCGTTTCACTCTACGATGTGAGAAACAACCTTGTCAATTGAGAGCATAAGCATTGTGAAGCCAAACCTTAATGATGTATTTTCCAAATACTCAAAAGTTCGTGGAACTTTTGAGTCAGAAAATCTGCGTCTCGAAGCGAGGGGCATAAAGCCCCGATCAGCAGATTTTCGTTACTCAATTTTCGCCTGAGTTTAAAGCTCCGCCCTTTAGGGCGAAAATTGAGTCTAAAAATTCGCCGTGTCAAAGCGAGGGGCGTAAAGCCCCGACTTTTAAGTCGGGGATAGCCCCGAGCAGGCGAATTTTTTTTACACAGGTGATAAGCTAGAATGAACGACTTCCTTGAAGAGGTATGGACAATTGCCCTTAGACACTGGAGGAAGAAGACCAAGCTGTGGGATCTGATATACCTACCCCTAATGGGCTTGGGTGTATTTGGAGTGGGCTATGGCATTGAGAGCATCACCTCAGCATCATTCTATGCAGGCAGATACTCATCCTTTTTTTCATTTGGGGTTCTAGTTTACATTTTCTTCTCAGGAGCGCTCTGGCAGGGAAGCAATATTATCACTGATAGCAATCACTTTATCAGGCTCCTGCTTGTTGCACCGATATCAAAGTATGCAGTCTTATTTGGGGAGACCCTGGCACTACTAGTTGGGATAACACGAAGCTATCTGCTCCTGGGGGTGTTTTTCCTAATTATGAGCAGTAAGCTGTCGCTAGTCAGGATGCTCTTTATCATCATTTATTCTCTCTACCTGATCTTGACTGGCGTTGCAGCAGGGCTTTTTCTCAGCACCTTTTCAGCTAGTAAGGAGGTCTCAAGCTCCATTGCCAATTGGTCAAGCTATATCCTGCTCTTCCTATCAGGGGTTATCTTCCCAGTATCTGCACTTCCAGAGATTGCGCAGAGAGTGCTGCGTCTTAACCCCTTTGTGTACATCATTGATCTCTTCAGGTTTTTGATGCTTGGAATAGGCGAGTTTCCATTGGCTGTTGATGTTGAAGTTGCAGTTGTTTTCGGGCTGATTATAATCCCCCTCGGCGTTTACCAGTTTGACCGCAGGCTTAGAAGGTAGGAATCTCAGAAACATATTTAAATACCCCCTAATTCCGAGGCATGATGGAAGGCAGAATCCTTAACTTTAGGCGTGGTAGGCATACCCAGCGCACAAACCAGATGATCGTGCAGATCAATGGCGTGGACACAAGCGAGAAGGCTAGGCAGCTGCTGGGTAAGACAGTTACATGGACTTCCCCTGCCAAGAAGGAGCTGAAGAAGGAGCTTAAGGGTAGGGTGTCAGCAGTCCACGGCAGAAAGGGGGCAGTAAGGGTTATTTTTGACACTGGAATGCCTGGGCAGGCGATAGGAGGGCCTGTGACAGTGGAATAGAGGCCATAAGAATGGGACTTTACAAGTATTTGCGTGAGGCGTGGAAAAGACCATATGAAACAATTTCTGAAGAGCAGAAGAAGCGCCTAATTGCCTGGGTGAGAGAGCCTGTAACCACAAGAATAGAAAAGCCAACACGCCTAGACAGGGCAAGAAGCCTTGGCTATAAGGCAAAGCAGGGCTTCATAGTTGTCAGACAGCGCATTATAAGGGGCGGAAGGCAGAGGCCGCAGATTAAGGGAGGCAGGAAGCCTAAGCACTCAAGACAGAGGATGGTGCTGAGTAAGAGCTACCAGGCAGTTGCAGAGGCAAGGGCTGCTAAGAAGTACCCCAACTTAGAGGTTCTCAACTCATACTGGGTTGGAAAAAACGGAGGGTACTATTGGTATGAGGTCATAATGATTGACAAGGAGCACCCAGTCATAAAGGCAGACAAGGACATAAACTGGATATGCCGCGGGAGCCATACAAGGAGGGTCTTCAGGGGGCTTACAAGCGCTGCCAGGAAGAGCAGGGGCCTAAGCAAGAAGGGCATTGGGGCTGAGAAGATAAGGCCGTCATTAAGGGCTAATAAGAGGCGGGGAAAGTAAAGAGCTGAAAACTCTGACACCATCATCTGAGGGCTTTGAATAACCCGCTAGGGGTTTATTCAAAGCCCTCAATAACCAAAAACAAAGAACCAACTATCAATAACTAGTATGCGACATAAATAATAACTTATTTATATAAGTTCATCTTATTGG
>PEYS01000091.1:0-1522 GCA_002763335.1 Candidatus Woesearchaeota archaeon CG08_land_8_20_14_0_20_47_9
AACTAGTGGCCACATGCCTCTGATGTCTCCACACATATCTTCAGTGATGTAGCTGGAAGTGTAGTATTTGACGCAGCCGTCTGATTCATCACCTTTCTTCTCGTCAATTGTCACAAAGTTTTTGAAATTATTGGCAGACAAGAGAAGATGTGAGTTTTCAAATATAGACCCATTAGTAATCACATAAAGTTTTGGATTTCCAGTCAAATATGCGTATTGGTAGTAGGGAGGGCTATTGTATGTATAACTAGCACTTGATGCACCGCTAGTTGTTCCAGTTGACCATAAAGAACTATTTTCGTAAACTGCAAGTATTCTACTATATTGTTGTTGGGTGTTATAGATAAAGTATAAATCTCCATTCGAAGCAAAGGCTGTTGAATATGTATGTTTGCCTGCCCACTGGTTGTAGTAGAAATGTACTGAAGATACTTTGCTTTCATTAATGAGTGTTTCCCCACCCACTGAGCCACCGCCCACACCAGTATCTGCAGCCACAGCAACGTATGTGCTTCCATCAACAACCAAAGCGCCCACATCATTTACAGTGTTAGCCCTTAATGTTGCATTCCCCACAATCCTTCCATAGCCTGAGATGTAGTGCTGGTATATCTCATCTGCTGAGAGGCTGCGGTTGTAGATTGCGACTTCGTCTATGGTGCCGTTGAAAGGATTGTTCCCGGTATTATATGCCCCAATTCCGAGGGGGGTTGCCGGCGAGTCAATTGGGCCAGTAGTTGCATCGCCAGTTACAGTTTCTTGCCCGCCATCAACGTATAACTTGACATTCTGGCCATCAAAAACACCAGCATATTGATGCCATTGATTATCATTATAGGTAGCTGTTGATACGGCGACCTTATTCGCTTCAGAGACCCTTATATAGAAACCTACCTTGTTTGCTGTACCTGGATCAATGAGCAGCAGATAGGCTTGGTCAGCACCCCACTTAGCAACTAATGGCTTGTTTACTTGGCTGGCAGAGAATTTTGCCCAGGTAAGAACTGTTATGTTTCTAGTGATTCTTAAGCTTGCACTATGACTAACAGTCACATAGTCATTCACCCCATCAAACTGCATCCCCCTCCCAAACTTGCCAGAGTCAGTGTAATTAGCTCCGATAATCGTCCCATTATTCCCCTGCCCAGACCAGTCATAAGCCAAGCTGTTGTTCTCCCCAATAGCAGAATTATTGTTGAAGTGCAATAGCAGCACAGTGCTGTAGTCGGGTATGAGCTCTTTACCAAATTCATCACCTGTTCTATTGAGGTTATTACGATTACTAATATTCATCCAAGATTGCTTTGTGCTAACATTATCATACCTCACCCCATAATCACTCTTGAGGTCTATAGCATACAACCCCATTGGTGTAGTGCCTGCTGTTCCCACATACACCTTCCCATTCAGCGCATACACGCTGCTAAGTTCAGACGCCTCCAGCATCGTTCCCGTCTTGTTGGCAAACACCATCCAAGGAGTCATATCCGCCGTATCATAAATCACCAAGTTGGTATCATTT
>PEYS01000091.1:1597-1897 GCA_002763335.1 Candidatus Woesearchaeota archaeon CG08_land_8_20_14_0_20_47_9
AGGCTTGAGTTGCAGCGCCAGTCATCGCTAATTGTGTCCTTGCTTGTGTCGTAGATGTAGATGTCATTAACACCGCTCATTGTGATGTTGTAAGAGCGCAGTATTAGATCAAATGCCTTGTATTCAACATCACCTGTCAGGTTGCCTTGCTCTGGCTGGCTTTCAGTTAGGTCAGCGAGGTTGTAAACATCCCTGTCTAGCGGGGCTGCAATAATCATTCCTGTTGTTGTGTTGATCGCAAATGCTGCCCCATCTTGCTGTCTTTGCAGTGTGTCATCTGGGTTTTGGTAGAATAGATAG
>PEYS01000059.1 GCA_002763335.1 Candidatus Woesearchaeota archaeon CG08_land_8_20_14_0_20_47_9
TATCCGTACTTGCCGTAAGGCAAGCCAAAGCGCTTTGTTTTCTCGTGGCCGAATGGAATCAAACGCTCTTAGAGTTCGATGGAATGACTGCATACAAGACCAAAACATTTAAATATTTTAACATAATTACGTTTTTTAACATTGCGGAGGTTTGGAAATGGTAAGCATAACACTCTCTGTTCCTGAAGGAGTAAAGCGTAGAATGGAGCATTTTTCCGAAATTAATTGGTCAGGATTTATAAGGAAAGCAATTATAGAGAAAACAGATAAGCTTACATGGAAAGAAGAGATGCTAAAGAAGCTTAAGCAGGAAGAGCCCCTCACAGAATGGGCTGTTAAGCTCCAGAGAGACTCAAGAAAAGGCAGGTTTGAGGAGTTAAAGAAGAAGGGACTGTTATAAACTTACCAGATAAAATTTTGACCTTGCCATTGAGGTTGTAAATGAGATTCACAGTAGATGCTAACGTACTATTTACATTCTTCTGGGAGGATTCTGTATTCAGCAGTATTTGTCAAAAACAGGTGCTTGGATTATTCTCGCCAGAATTTGCATTGGGCGAACTCAGGAAACACTCATTAGAAATCATGAAAAAAGCAAGGCTTTCAACAGAGGAATTTACAGACCGAAAAAAGAAGCTCGCTCTAAGAGTTACATTCATTCCATTAGAGAAATACGCGATATTCCTAAAGCAAGCTGCTTCAAAGATAAAAAAGGGCTTGTCAAATGAGGAATATGTCAAGCTAATGAAGGATATAGATTTTCTTGCTCTGGCCCTAAGGCTGCACTGCCCGCTCTGGTCAAATGACAAGATGCTTATGAAACAAGGAAGCATTCTCGTGCTTAACACTCAAGAGATTATTGAGTTGGTAAGTGCAGACAGTGGCTTCTGATTTGCAGCTTGCCCCACCCATATCAGCCTCGAGTCTTCAGCTTCGAGAAAGCAAACCCTCAAGTCTCAAAGCTCAGAGCTCAAGGCTCAAGACTCTTCACCCCTCGCCTTGACTCAATCTACCCCTAAGGGTAAGCTATCCGCAAACCTTCGGGTATCAAGAACTACAAACACCCCAAACCCCTATATAGCACCTTATATTGGTTACGACTTGTTTAAAAAGGAATCTATACACTCCAGTGTATAAAACAGGCTCATTTATATATGTATATATCAAAGTTTAGAAATATTTATATAGTTGTTGCTGCTTAGTGGTTAATACTATGGGGAACGTGGCATTAAGCCTGGAACATCTCACCAATTGGATTGGTGATAGGTTTAGAGCTGTTAATAAGGTTCTTAATTCTGCAGATGGTTTTGCTGCTTCAGAACTAAACGAAGCTTATACCGCTTCCAAAGGGGCAATCACTAAGGCAACATCCTCAGCAGAGACTGCTTCTGGACAAATTGCTGACTTAGAATCTGTCCTTGGCAAAAGCACTAAACAAACCATGAGTCGCCTTCTTAAGGCAGGTAGCAATGCAGCAGTTAGTTATCTTAGAGAAGCATCCAGAGGGGGAACTGAAGCCGAAATAGAGAACCTCGAAACTTGTGTTAAAGATGTTATTGACACAGCAATGAATAGCCCTGGACAGGTATTGCAATTGTTATCGCAGCTATACGAGAATAATCATCTTGGTATGAGCTTTGATTATTGGCTCAATAAGATGGGCGAGAGATATAGTCTGTTTAAGCAAAAGTTACAAACCCTTGGTTTGAGGGGAACTGTATTTCAATATGCTCTCCCAGCGGCTTTTGCACTGTTATTACTTCTTCCTCTGGTCGGCGCGAATTCAGGATGCACTCGTACAACATCGCCACCACTAGCCACCATAGTTGAAGAAAGAACATATTGCAAGGTGAATGGAACAGATGTTCCACT
>PEYS01000230.1 GCA_002763335.1 Candidatus Woesearchaeota archaeon CG08_land_8_20_14_0_20_47_9
TCGGGGCTTTACGCCCCTCGCTTCGAAACGCAGATTTTCGGACTCAAAAGTTCTCGCCCTAAAGGGCGGGGCTATACCCACGAACTTTTGAGTATTTTAAAGCATAGATTACCAAAGAAAAAAGGCAAGTTTAAGCCTATTTGAACTAATATTTACAATAATAGCATCTGGGATAATTGGCTTATTCTGTGGGTTGTTGGTTGCTACTCAGAGGATGTACTATTCCATCGGTGTGCTCTAAAAGCGTTTGATTCCAATTACAACCTCCCTATTGCAGCGAGTATCCTCTCATGGCCTTTGATTAGTCTATTGAATCTGGCTATCTCCTCTGCCATAATTTTGAATCTTAACTTATCTCTTGAATTCTCTGATCTTCCCATTTTTAACCCACTCCTTTACCTCTTCATCCGAATAATATCCTTCCCTGATTCCAAGCATAACCCTCGCTTGTTCAGCTTTATCTTTAATACCAAATCTTTTATTGTTATTCAATAAAAACTCTTTTGTGACAATAAAAGCAGTTCTCCTATTCCCACTTGCAAATGGGTGCTGCTGTATAAGGCTTTTCAATAAAAACGCTGCTTTGTCATAGACATCGCCTTCTAACCTTCTACAGCCGTTAATAATCTTTGCGATCTTGCTGTAACTCAGCACCTCGGCCTTATCAGCTTTCTTCATTTTGATTATATTAAGTACCATGAGGTTCAGTTCAATTATACTTTCTGGAGTGGGGTATACTATTTTGCTCATAAAGCATACGGATTGGTTCTAGTTATTATTAAATCTTTGTTTTAACTGGATCCATATTTGCTTGTGGCTTAGCTTCTGTCCCATCCAGACGTGACCATCGAAAAATATAAATAGCCAGCAGTCTGCTGTGCTGCTGAGGGGAGAACTGGGGCTTGATAGATGCTTATATAGTTGAGGGATGGGCTGTCTCCTCGAGGCTGGAAACTCGAAACCGGTAACTAATTTGGGGTGATTGAATGGGTATTAATACAATAGGGGGTTATGACAAGCTTGTGCCGTTGATCCTGGCAAAGGGGCTGGGAAATGTTGACTTGTCAATGTTCGATGAAGCCAAGAAGAACGAGATCATAAACGCGGTTGGCGATGCCTTTATAAAGAAGGGAAGGCTGGTTGAGGCTATAAACGCATTCTCAGCCACCGGCAACAGGGAAAAGCTTGTTGAGATCGGCGATATGCTTATGAAGAGCGCTTCATACAGTCATGCAATAGAGGCATTCCGCCTTGCTGAAAACCGTGACCTGCTTGCAGTCCTTGGCAACACATGCCTTGAAAAGGGGCATCTCTCAGACGCCCTTAAGGCATTCCGCATACTTGAGAACAAGGAGAAACTGGAAGAGGTAGGGGATATCTGCATTGCCAAGGGAAAGGTTGATGCGGCACTTGAGGTCTTCAGTGTTACCGGCAACAGGAAGAAGCTTTCAGAGGTAGGGGAGCGCTGCTTTAAAGAGGGGCAGTACACATACGCGATAAAGGCATTCGAGCTATCGGGTGACTGCAAGAGGCTGAGTGAGATAGGAGACATATGCCTTAAGGAGGGGCTTATAAGCACTGCGCTCAAGGTTTACAGGCTGGCTGAAAACGATGTCATGGTAAAGTTCATAAATGAGAACTTCCCATCAGCAGACTGATAATGGAATACTCCCAGCTCGTGCACCTCTACGAAAATCTTGGTTCCACCTCAAAGAGACTTGAGAAGACATACTTCCTGGCAGAGGCTTTAAAGCAAGCAGATAAGGAAAGCCTCCCAATGCTTGTTCTACTGGTACAGGGAAGGGTCTTTCCAGGCTGGGATGAGAGCAAGATTGGCATAGCATCGCAGCTCATGGTGAAGGCGATCTCAGCTGCATCAGGCACATCCCCAAGTGCTGTTGAGGCTGAATGGAAGAACTCTGGAGACCTTGGTATTGCTGCAGAGAGGCTGCTCAACAAAAAGAGGCAGCGCGCACTCCTCTCCTCAGAGCTAACAGTGGCGAAGGTATTTGACAACATAAGAAGCCTTGCAGGGATAGAGGGTAAGGGGAGTGTTGAACGCAAGCTCCAGCTCATAGCAGAGCTCATCTCATCAGCAAGTGCATTGGAAGCGAGGTACATAACAAAGACAGTCCTTGAGCAGCTGAGAGTGGGGGTAAGCTCAGGAACCCTAAGGGATGCTCTAGTATGGGCATTCTTTCCAAAGATAATAGGCATACTCCACAGGTGCCCGCACTGCAGCAGCCTTGTGCCAAACACCAAGAGTTGTGTGGCATGCAGGGCTGCAATGGCAGGCAAATTCTCTGAAGCCAAGGAGCCTAAGGCGATTGAGGTTAACAGCCTTAATGAGGCTGACTACAACAGGATAAGCAACAGGGACATTCTCATGCCAGGGGATGAGGCCCTTGCGCGGGGGATATACAATCACTTTCTAGATTCAGTGCAGCAGGCCTATGACATGTCAAATGACTTTGCTGTTGTTGCAGAGAAGCTTGCAGCCTCAGGGCCTGCAGGGCTTAAGGATACAAGACTCAGTGTAGGGGCGCCTATAAAGGTCATGCTAGGCCCAAAGGTTGATACAGTAGGGGAGGCATTTAAGGTAACAGGCAGGCCGGCAGCAGTTGAGTTCAAGTACGACGGCTTCAGGATGCAGATACACAAGGACAAGGGCATGTTTAGGGTCTTCACCAGAAGGCTTGAGAATGTAACTGCCCAGTTCCCTGAGGTGGAGGGCTATGTCAATAAGCATGTTAGGGGGACAAGCTTTATTCTCGACTCTGAGGCAGTGGGCTATGACCCAAAGACATTGAGGTATAAACCCTTTCAGGAGATATCACAGAGGATAAAGCGCAAGTACGATATAAAAAAGCTCGCTGAGGAGCTCCCTGTTGAACTAAATGTATTTGACATTATGTACTACAACAGAAAAAACATGATCAGCGAGCCATTTAAAAAGAGAAGGGAACTCCTTGAGGGCATCATAACCCCTGAGAAGAGGCAGCTTGTTCTTGCCCAGCAGGAGGTAACCTCAGATGAGGGCGAGGCAGAGGCGTTCTTTAAAAAATCGCTGGCGCATGGAAATGAGGGCATAATGTTCAAGAACCTAAACGCCCCTTATAAGCCAGGGGCGAGGGTAGGCTACATGGTCAAGTACAAGTCAGCCATGGAGACCCTCGACCTGGTCATTGTAGGGGCAGAGTGGGGCGAGGGCAAAAGGGCTAGATGGCTGAGCAGCTTCACACTTGCATGCAGGTCAGGGCGAGGCTTCCTTGAGATAGGCAGGGTTGGAACCGGCATAAAAGAGAAGGAAGAGCAGGGTGTCAGCTTTGAGCAACTTACGAAGATGCTTAAGCCACTTGTTACCAGCGAAAAGGGAAGGTATGTTACAGTAAATCCTCAGGTTGTAGTAGAGGTGAAGTTCGAGGAGATACAGGCAAGTCCAACCTACTCTTCAGGCTTTGCCTTAAGATTCCCTCGCCTGCTGCAACTGCGGGATGACAGATCAGCGTCAGATACGACAGAGCTCTCGTACATAAAGAAACTCTACCTCTCACAGCGCCACAGGGCAGGCAAAAAGAGCGATAGTTAAGAGCATCGAGAAACAGGGGGTTAGAGACAGGAGGCTGATCATGGAACCGGAGACTCGAACATGATTTCTCATTTTTGACCACCCGCATCCTATAAAAATCCGAAACTTTTAAATATATGTTCTATAATGTATTCAGAAGGCTTTTGTTTAAAAGCTGAAAATGGATATAAAAAGAGGGTGTGAAAATGAGGTTGGCTAAAGTATTTATACTAGTTTTCTCAATGCTGATTGTTGCTGCAAGTGCGAGTGCATTCTCGTGGAGCAACTTTATATTCGACGGCCCGGGCATAATGCCCTACGCCTCAAACGGACCTGGCTTCCAGGGAGACTGTCAGCAGTTTTACATGAATCCGAAGTGCAATATGATGAGCGCCTGGGATCTAGGAGCTATATTTGTCACCATGGATCCAAACCCGACAGGCTTTATTGCATTTAAGATACACGCACCCAATATGACCGGGGCATTGTTCTGCGGAGGCGAGGAGAACGTATCCATACTAATAGAGTTTGACTATGATTCCAACTCCACCTCTGGATGCAGAGGAGGATGCCACCCAGGAGCTGACTTCAGACTGGAGATTGGAGGAGATGCTGTTAATCTGATACCACCAAGCCAAGTGGGCAATACAAGCATCAGGCTATTGCAATTCAACTCAAGCCTTCCAAACACCCTCAACTGCTCAGCGCAGTTTGAAGGAATGGGACCACCTGAACTTATGATGCTGGCAGGCTACCCTGATGTATGCAACTGCGGTGCAGAGACCCAATGCTTCTATGCAAAGGACAGCTTCACACACTCCAATGACACCTCAAAAACAGCTGTCAGCGCCTATTTGAACATATCCTGTAGTGATATGGTTAACGATGGTAATCCAACTACAATACTCCTTGCTGTAAATAAGACCTTCCTGCCAAATATGAAGGGTCTTAACCTTAAGGTGGTTTCAGTATCAAGCGATGATACCCTACCAGGGCCTTTAGACGTCCTCGGCAAGTGGGATGGCCCTATGATGATGTACAACGGGCCTGTTGACATGATGGACTTTGGGGGCAGCTGCTTTAGGTGGGATGGCAATGAGACAGGGTGCCTTGAGAATCCGCATATAGATACAGATAATGGCATGAACATTAGTTACAAATGCGTTTATGACAACTTTATGCAGCTATGCGATCCAGACTTCTCAGAGATGGGGTGTGATCAGTTCTGCGGGAAGTGCAAGACAAGCCAGAACTGCACAACAATTGGTGCTAAAGGCAAGTGCATGTGGATAGACTCACTACCTCCAGGAGCGCCACCAGATATGCCGCAGTGCGTTGAGGACCCCTCAAAGTTTATGGTGGGGGGCATGAGTGGGGGCAAGACATGCGACCAGGAATGCCACCAGTGCTTTGGCGAGCAGATGTGTAACAGCAGCTCAATGCCAGATCCTAATGGCGGCTCAGGCAAGGGGTGCAAGTGGGTGCATGATACTCTCTTTGGAGGGAGTTGGTGCGAGGTCAGCAACTTTGATACAAGTGTGCTTACCTGCACTGCAAACAGCCTCGACCACTGCATAAACGAGGATAATTGCACTGATGCTGGTGTTGGCGGAACCTGGAGCGCGGACTATAACCTCTGCTACAATAACGAGATATGCTATGACGGGGTTGATAATGACGCTGACACCCTTGTAGACTGTTCAGATAATGACTGCTACAAGGACAAGGCATGCGGGGGCACGGTTAATGTCGCTACAGGAGGCTACAACACCCTGGATCCGCTACAGGCAATGAAGTCAGAGCTATTCAAGGACATGGATCCGAGCCCGCCAGCCGTTATCGGCAATGACGACATAAATACAAGCCTGGAGGCAACATACGATATTATGAACTTTGGCATCAAGGACATGGGCGATTCCCTTGGCCTGGGAATAATGCTGAGGGCGCAGAACAATGAGTCGGTAACATGCAATAAGACAAACACCTCGGCAATGTTCTATTACATTCTTGACTCTGATAATAATGCCACTAATGGTTGTAATGTTACTATAAAGGGTACAACGTACAGGGGCTTTGAGTACAAGTTTATATATTATATTAGGAGCAATGGCACAAAGACGTTAAATGAGGTAAGGCAGGCATTCAGATGCACAAACGGCTCAGGCGCATCAAACTGGACGTGGTCAATGTTCCCTGCAAAGATGGGCGGCTTTGAGATGGGGGTGCCGCAATGCCCCCCTGGAGCCTTTTGCCCAATACCTCCAGATCCGAGATGCGAGATGGGGGCAGCAATAATTGCAGTTAACAAGGTTGACATTGCCAATCAAAAGGGAAATGTAAGGTTAATTGGAGCAGTCTCAACTAACGGCTCTGAGGTAGGGCTTGAGAATGCAAATGACTCAATAACCACCGCCCTTAATGGCGACACTAGTGGTATGGTCTACACTCCTGGCACTGTAGACTTTAAACCGAATGACTGCTTCGCAAACCCAATGGCATGCGGAACAGCCTTCAACTTAATTGGGGGTGGTAAGTTCATGCCATTTGAGGACTGCATGATGCCAGGAGATGAGGACATGAATAATCTGGCAGACTGCGCAGACCCAGTATGTGCTATGGTTCCATGGTGCCTAGGCCAGTCAGGCGCATACAATACATCAGCAGACAAGACAGCACCGACTGTTGTATTCAACAGCGTTGACGTATTCATGGACTTTGCATCCCTACGTTGGGGTACAAACGAGCCAACAAACGGCACAGTGCAATTCTATAATACAACATCCAGCTGTTATGCCTCAGCAAAAATAGGTGAAGCATTCGACATGGGTCCGCCTGAGTTTACACTTGACAGCCACAGGTCATTCCACGGCATGCCATTCGATATATGGACTATTAATGCGAGCCTTCAGCCTGGGACAACATACTTCTACAAGACAATAAGCTGCGACAAGGCAGGAAACTGCGCTTATACTGGATGCCTCAACTTCACAACTGCCTCGACAACAAGGACCCTGCAAGCAAAGTTCGAGTTTGTGCCACCACCAGATCCGTTAATGCAATCAACTGCCATTAAGATCTGGAATGGCTCAGAATACAGTGACATGACTAACACCAACAAGAGCTTTAACTACATGAAGAATGTAACGCTCAAGTTTGATAACCCGACTGCGGCAAGGCCGTGGAAGATCGAGTTTGGAGGCATTGACCTCTCAAATGCAGTCTCATTCAACCTGACAAGTGCAATTAACGTAACAAACGCAACAGGCAGGGTGCTTGTTGGCATGAACAACAACCGCTGGCTTGAGATGGCTCAGAACCTCCAGACAGGTTCAATACAGATAACAATACCTGAGGGCGGAAACTCCCTTGTCAAGTGCCTTGACAACGGCACAGAGTGCAAGGATGTAACGCGATACGCAACCATAGTTGCAGGTGGCCCAGGTTATGACTACACAACATGGAGCATACCGACCTCGCTCGGATTCTCGGTTTACGGTGTTAACATAAGCGGAGTCGCCATGACTACGCCTAGGACAACCTACAACTGCTACCCGAATATGTGCAGCGTTGTATTTAACATGACTAACACCAACCAGTCGTTGATGAACACCACAGACATAAACATGACGGTAACCAGCATAAACGAGTTTGTCAATGTAACTGTAGAGCCTTACAACACCACCAATGGGAGCTTTAGCCCAGGAAGATGGATAAACTCAACCATGGTTGAAACCATAACTGGCTTTAACTTCAATGCCACTAATCTCTTCAGGCTGAACATAACCCAGCTCAGGCCAGTTGCATCAGCCCTGAACTTCTCAGTGACTGTGGTGAATGCCACTGGGACTGGACAGAGCTTTGCAGACTACCTCTACCTCAACACAATAAACATGACAACTGCAAACGCAACAATCATGAACACAAGCCAGACAATCCTGCAGTTTAAACTGATAACAAGCTTTGACTTCAACCAGACCTGCTCGGTCTGGGTTAACAGCACTAATGGGGCTTATGCAGCAAACAAGACACTCTACGCCTTAAACTACAGCTGGACAAACGTCACATTTACCACGCTGTCCAACACAGGCATATACAACTGGTATGTCAACTGCACTGATGACAACAATGAGTCCATAGGCTCAATCACAAGGAAGTTTATCGTAGATGGAACTGCACCTGCAGCAATTAATCTCTCAGCCCCAGCGAATAACACCCTGACTAAGGAAAAATCCATAAACTTCACATGGGTTGCGGTGGACAGCAACTTCTCAATGGGCACAGATAACTATCCTGGAGATACATCTTTGACGTGTTACTTCTACTTTGACAACAAGCTCAACGCAACAACCTACGGCAATGGGACCATGAATGCAACATTTGGCGGCATAAATGGCACAAGGCATACATGGCATGTGAACTGCTCAGACCAGTCGCACAACTACATTGTTTCAGGCGTATACAACCTGATTACTGACCTGAACGGCAGCATCATCACGCTGTCATACCCAACAGTAAACTACACCAGGATAAACACCTCAGATACCACAAGCGTCATCTTCACTGCAACAGATGCACTCTCAGGCATTAATCAGAGCTCGATTAGTGTCAAGGTCAATGACACGCTAGTGAAATTAAATCTGAGCACGCAGTGCACAGGCACAAACTACTCCTTGGCATGCACTGTGCCGATAAACTTCACAATGCCTTACGGAAACCTGACGGTAAATGTTTCCATGAATGACCTTGTATCAAACAGCAGCACTGCCACTGGCTGGCTTGTTGTTGATACTCGGATACCAACAGTTAAGGTAGTGCTGAACAACAGCTACTTCAAGAATGGAGAGGTTGTTAATGTTTCAGTGAATGTAACTGACGACTACCCAATAAACACTGTAGTAGCTGGCGGAGCCTCACTCACACAATCAGGAACATGGTGGGCAGGCACAGTTAATCTGACTGGAACATCTGGCTTCTACAACCT
>PEYS01000131.1 GCA_002763335.1 Candidatus Woesearchaeota archaeon CG08_land_8_20_14_0_20_47_9
AGTCGGGGCTTTACGCCCCTCGCTTCGAAACGCAGATTTTCGGACTCAAAAGTTCTCGCCCTAAAGCGCGAGCTACCCACGAACTTTTGAGTGTTCAAGGTTTTCGTTAAGTATATAAATAACCCCCTTATCCCCTTCCTTGCCTATGAGTGATGAAGGCCGTAAGGTCTGAATGAGGGATTGTTCTCAGTCAGACCTGCTAGGTATATACGCAATTTATGCAATTCAGGTTATAGGCAGCGGACAATTGGATTAGTCAAGGTTTTCGGAGGAGCTGAAAATGGCAGATCAGAAGGAGACAAATGAGATGGTTTTCGAGGCCTTGGAGGTTGCGAATACAACAGGCAAGCTCAAAAGAGGCACTAATGAGGTCACCAAGGCCCTGGAGAGGGGTACTGCTAAGCTTGTTGTGATTGCATCTGATGCAAGCCCCAAGGAGATTGTCATGCATCTACCAGTGCTGGCAAAGGAGAAGGGCATTCCTGTGGTGGAGGTGCCTAGTAAGGAGGAGCTGGGCGCAGCCTCTGGCCTGAACGTACCCACTGCAAGCGTGGCCATTATTGAGGAGGGCGAGGCAAAGAGCGCTTTAAGCAAGATTATCAGCAGCCTCAAGCAAGATGTTAAACCAGAAGGGAAAAAGGAGTAAGGGTGTCTCTCCATGGCAAAGGAAGCGGTAAAGGAAGGGGATGAGCGCAAGAGACCTGAGGGAGGCGGAAAACCAGGGGCTGAGGCTGAGAAGAGGGCGTCTGTGAGCTTCTCAACAGGGTTTCCATCCAGGGTTGAGGAGGTTATAGGCAGGACAGGCACAAGGGGCGAGGCTACTCAGGTCAGGTGTAAAATCCTTGAGGGAAGGGATGCAAATAAGATTATTAGGAGGAATGTAACCGGGCCCGTAAGGGTTGGTGATATACTGATACTGCGTGAGACAGAGATCGAGGCGAGAAAGCTAACCCAGAGAAGGAAATAGGTGAACCATGATGAAATGCAGCTTCTGCGGCAGGGAGATTGAGGATGGCACAGGCAAGATGTTTGTTACAAAGAGCGCCAAGGTGCTGTACTTTTGTTCAAGAAAATGCGAGAAAAACCTCAACAGACTGAGGCGCAAGCCTTTAGCAACGCGCTGGACAGAGGACTATGCCAAGGAAAAGAAGGGTGGTGCAAGGTGACAACAAAACACCTGATTGAAAGGACTGTCGTGATTGTGAAGCATGACGGCATACAGCGCGGCCTAGTAGGCGAAATCATAAAGAGGTTTGAACAGAGGGGCATGAAGATCTCTGCGCTTAAGATGATCAGGCCTACTGAGGAGCATGTGAACAAGCACTACGTGATGACTGATGCATGGGTGGAGAAGCTCGGCGAGAACACGAGAAGGGCTGCCAAGGCCAAGGGTGTTGAGCTAAAGGAGTCTAACAAGGAGATTGCAGAGCGCGTAAGGGAGTGGAACAAAAAGTACCTGATGGAAGGCCCTATCGTGGTGGTTCTATTTGAGGGATATCATGCAATAGAGGTTGGGCGTAAGATCGTTGGGCCTGCTGAGGCAAGACAAGCCCCAGTCGG
The DNA here is from genome assembly GCA_002763335.1 of Candidatus Woesearchaeota archaeon CG08_land_8_20_14_0_20_47_9. Classification (GTDB taxonomy): domain Archaea; phylum Nanobdellota; class Nanobdellia; order Woesearchaeales; family CG1-02-47-18; genus CG1-02-47-18. Next base: position 1,561 of record PEYS01000131.1, read on the forward strand.
CACAATAAGGGGAGACTTCTCTGCTGACAGCTATGAGATCGCAGATGTTCTTAAGAGGCCTGTTAGAAACCTGGTGCACGCCTCTGGCAACAGGGAAGAGGCTGAGAATGAGATCAAGGTCTGGTTTTCAGAGATGGAGATTTACGATTACGACCAGAAGGCATGGGAGATTATACACTGAGGTCAGGTGATAAAGGATGATTGTTGTGCTGTTGGGGCTTCCTGCTGCAGGCAAGGGAACATATGCAGGCATACTGCAGAAGACATACAGGTGGCCTCATATCTCAGCTGGAGAGCTGCTAAGGCAGGCTGCTGCGTCTGGCAGCAGT
>PEYS01000105.1:0-2615 GCA_002763335.1 Candidatus Woesearchaeota archaeon CG08_land_8_20_14_0_20_47_9
TCCTCAGCGAAGGGGAGTCTGACGTAAACAGCGCATCGTCTTATAATAAGGGTGATGACTTTGTGCTCAAGTCAGGAGAGTCTTCAGAGGGGCTCAGCCTAACCCCCCACCTTATACTCGCAGCCATCACCCTCCTTATTACCGAGATACTATACCTTAAACTAAGGGGTGAGCTCTGATGCAGATTCCATTATCCCTACCCAGCCTGCCAGCGAGGCTGTTACACCCCTATGCACTCCTGCTGTTTCCAGCTATGCTCCTGATCCTGTTCGTACTGATACGGGTGAGCTTTGTAAGGGTTGACTGGCTTGCCCAGCACAAGAGCAGGCGGAAGAAGTCATTTATGCTTGCCTCAAGGGCACTCATGCTCCTTATGCTGGTCATAGCCTTTGCAGACCCTGTTATTGAGAGAGAGGTTCTTACCAGAGGCGACCCGCACCTAACCCTTATGGTGGACCATTCAAGCTCAATGGGCGTATTTGACTTTAACAGCGTCGCCTTCACAGACTCCCTGAAAAAGAGCATACCTGTTGTCTCCAGAAGCCTGGCAGATGGCAACACCTCTCCGATAGGCGACTCGATTATTGCAGGCATGACAGGCAACGACAACCTCCTCGTTGTTACAGACGGGCGCACTACAGATGGCAAGGAGCTTGCTGATGTGATAGCCCTGGCAGCAGCCCTCAACGCAACAGTAAACGGGCTTGAGCTTGAGCCCTCAAGTCCAGACGCGGCAGTCTCGATAATCGGCCCTAGGACAACACTTGAGGATGTTGAAAGCGAGTTTACTGTAAGGGTTGATGCTGTCGGCCCAGTCAGATACTCCCTTAGGGCAACAGTTGATGGCCGGGCAGTCCTTGAGGAGGAATCAGACAAGAGCGAGGTCTTCCCCCTGGAGCAGGGCTTCTCCGAGGGGCAGCACAAGATAGTTGCAGAGATAACAGCAGCAGACCACTTTAGTGAGAACAACGTGTTCTATAAGACTGTAAGGGTGGAGCCGAAGCCAAAGATACTCTTCGTTACTCATAAGGATGACAGCACCCCCCTTCTGGAGCTCCTGAAACAGCTCTATACAGTGGAGGTGAAAGCCATTGTTCCTGCCCTATCACAGCTAACAGGCTACGGGGCCATCATACTGGATGACATGGACGCTGCAAGCATTGACACCGATGCCCTCTCAGCATACCTGGACAATGGTAACGGCCTGCTTGTCATCGGCGGAAAGAACTCGTTTAACAACGCCTATAAGTACTCGGTATTCGGAACCCTCCTCCCTGTTGCTGTTGGCAGCGCTAAGGCAAAGGACAAGCGCGATGTGAACATCATCATGGTGATTGACATATCCGGCAGCACAGGAGTCAGCTTCAGCCAGCAGAGCATAAACTCTGTTGAGGATGTTGAGAAGGCCCTGGCTGTGAGCATACTCCGCGATTTAAGGCATGAGGACAGGATCGGCGTTGTCGCGTTTAATACAGAGGCCTACACAGTCTCAGACCTCAGGATGATGAGCGATGAGGAGAAGGATGAGCTTACCGAGAACATAAAGAGCCTGGTCTTTGGCGGCGGAACCATCATAGAGGAGGGCATAAAGACAGCTATGAAGATGCTCCTCAACCAGCGGGGAAGCAACAACATAATCCTGATCTCAGACGGCCTCAGCGGAAACCCGGCATGGGACGACCTTGCAGCAGCCAAGGCTGCTGGCTATAGGGGCATAACCCTCTTTACTGTCGGTGTCGGCTCAGCAACAGACCGCAACTTTATGATCTCCCTCGCCAGCGCAGGCCACGGCGTTTACTTTGAACCAAAGGAGACAGAGCAGCTGAAGCTGGTGTTCAGCAACAAGAGTGATGATGACCAGGCAAAACCTCTCTTTATATCAGACTCACACCACTTCATAACATCTGGGCTTGAGCTCAGCGCAAGGATAGGGGGCTTTAACCAGGTTGTTCCGAAGCCAGGGGCTCAGACCCTTGTTACAACTGCCCGTGGAGAGCCGGTGCTGACCACCTGGAGGTTCAGCCTCGGAAGGGTCGCTGCTTTAAGCACTGACGACGGCTCGCTCTGGGCAGGGGAGCTTATGTCTGCAAGGAACTCAAGGCTACTCTCAAGGACAGTCAACTGGGTTATAGGCGACATAAGCAGGAGCCGCGAGTTTTATGTTGATGTAGGCGACGGCTTTATAGGCACAGAGCTTGTTGCGAGGATAAAGTCAAACAAGCAGCCTGTCTACAACGGGAGCATGACAAAGATTGATAAGGACATCTACGAGGTAGTTATACCCACCTCTAGGCCTGGGTTCTTCACCATCCTGGGAGAGGACTTCGCAGTCAACTATCCCAGAGAGCTCTTAAACCTGGGCTATGACCAGAGGCTTGAGTCCATACTCAGCGTAAGCAGGGGCAGGGTCTTCAGGCCTGATGAGGTGGACGCCATAATCAGCAAGGTAAAGCAGGATTCTGTCAAGAGGGAGGTGAGGCAGGAGAGCTACAGCTGGCTCTTTGTAGGATCAGCCATACTGCTCTTCCTGCTTGAGGTGCTGGTGAGGAGGATCGTGGATAATGCGCAGATGAAGAAGGCAAAGGGAAGGGGTGAGAAGGGCATTGGAGGTGAGA
>PEYS01000105.1:2653-8135 GCA_002763335.1 Candidatus Woesearchaeota archaeon CG08_land_8_20_14_0_20_47_9
CATCAAGAATACCCCCTGGCAGGGTCTCAACCTACAGGCTGATTGCAGAGGCAATGAACACAAGGGCGTACAGGGCAGTAGGAAACGCCCTGCATAATAACAAGAACCCTATTGCTGTGCCATGCCACAGGGTGTGCAACTCTGACGGGAGCATTGGGGGCTATTCAAAGGGTGTTGGTAAGAAGATCGCCCTGCTAATGCAGGAGGGCGTTGAGGTTAAGAATGGAAGGATTGTTGATTTCGAGAGAAGACTCTTTAGGGTTTTCTGACCTCACAAACCTTTAAATACTTCTGCTTTATAAAGCTTTTAAAGCAGATTTGCAATGAGGGGTGTTTGCATGGTTAGGGTTGCAATAAACGGTTTTGGGCGTATAGGAAGGCTCGTTTTCAGGGCAGGCATGAATGACCCTGCAATAGAGTTTGTTGCTGTTAATGACCTTACCGATGCAGCAACACTAGCGCATCTTCTCAAGTATGACTCTGTGCACAGAAAACTTGATGCCTCTATCGAGGCGAGGGAAAACAACCTCATTGTCAATGGGAGAGCTGTCAGGGTCATTGCAGAGCGTGATCCTTCAAGGCTTCCATGGAAGGCCATGGGTATTGACGTAGTGGTTGAATCAACAGGCTTCTTCACAGAGAGGGAGGAGGCATCAAAGCACCTCGCAGCAGGGGCAAAAAAGGTCCTGATCTCAGCCCCTGCAAAGGGCCATGATATAACGATTGTCAAGGGTGTTAACGAGCACTGCTATGATAGAGAGAGGCATAACATCATATCCAATGCCTCATGCACAACTAACTGCCTTGCGCCCATAGTCAAGGTGCTGCATGACAACTTCAGGGTAAAGCAGGGATTTATGACTACAGTGCACGCCTACACCAATGATCAGCGTATCCTAGACCTGCCTCACAAGGACCTTAGAAGGGCTAGGGCTGCGATGCTCTCAGCCATACCCACGACAACAGGGGCGGCAAAGGCAGTTGCAGAGGTCATACCAGAATTAAAGGGTCTACTTGACGGCCTAGCCCTACGCGTTCCTATAGCTGACGGCTCGATAGTTGACTTTGTCTGCGAGGTTGAAAGGCCCACCAGCAGGGATGAGATAAACAGCCTCTTCAGGAGCGTTGCATCAGGCTGCCTCAAGGGCATAGTTGAATACAGCGAGGAGGAGCTCGTTTCTGTTGACATCATCGGTAACCCGCACTCAGCGATATTTGACTCAAAGTTAACCAATGTCGTCAATGGTAACTTTGTCAAGGTCATTGCCTGGTATGACAACGAATGGGGATACTCGCGCAGGATGATAGATGTGATTAGATTGCTTTGACCACCTCGACTTCCTAACTCGCCCTCGGGTTCAAAGCACTCTAGATGTCATTTGTGTCTGAATCAAGAAGCATGGATGGATGCAAAAAACCATCGATCAAACACAAGCCCTAAAAGTAACAGTCCCCGACATAAGAAAAGCCTGAATGCCGAGGCGAGCTGCAAGCGAAGCCGAGTGCATTCAGGCTTTTCTATGGGCCCGCGGAGATTCGAACTCCGGACCACCCGATTATCAGTCTTGCCTTAGCTTAAACAGTTAGCTAATCGGGCACTCCAACCAGGCTAAGCTACGGGCCCAAGGCGCCTCTGGCCAGACTCGAACTGGCGACCTTGCGGTTTCTAACTCCCAAGCTGACTTGCAGGTTAACAGCTCCGTGGCCAGGCAGACCAGCATCAGCGTAGCAGGCTGCCATGTGCTCGCACGCTCTACCTACTAAGCTACAGAGGCATACTGTCTTAGGGTTTATAGGCGATTTATAAAGGTTTTGACAACGTTGGCTTCATCCTAAAAAAGTGTTAAGTAAAGCTGTTAAGTATACACTATTTGTCGGAAAAATCCAGCCATGGCGCAGGGCGTGTTTACTCGCGAGGGTGCCGAGCAGGACATTTTGCGAAGCCTCGCTGAGCAAAATGGCCGTCTGCCGCCATGGATGGCTGGATTTTTCCTCCACAAATATCAGTTATAAACTTTACTTAACAAAAAGGAAAAATCTTTATATTCCCTTCATAACAACAGAATTGCAGGTGATTTCATGGTTAAGCGACTGATACCCTTAGCTGCGATGGAGAAGATCATGAAGCGGGCCGGTGCTGACCGCGTCTCAGATAAGGCAAAGGAGGCGATGAAGGACTATCTTGAGAGATACGCTGAGGAGGTTGCCAGGAGTGCCTGGCTGCTTGCAACCCACGCAGGCAGAAAGACTGTTAAAAAGGAGGACATAGAGCTTGCAGTGAAATGAAAAAGTCAAAGAAAAAAGGGGTGAGAAAGGGGCAGGCTAAGCTAAGGGCCCATAAGGCCAGGCCTCCTGAGGTTAAGCACCTCACCAAAGCTAGGGGAGAAGACAAGGGTAAGGGAATTATCGCCACCTTCATCTCCAGCTTCAGGCTGCGCAGATCATTCATAGCCATAGCAGGCTACGACCTTGCCTTTTACCTCTTCATCTACCTTGCAATTGTGATGTGGGGGGCTGCTATTGAGCATGCCATGGATAGGCTTAGCCTATCATCCCTCGACCAGCTTACGACTCTAGGCCCTGGGTCAGAGGCGCTTATAGCAGCCTTGCTGCGAGCAACAGTCATATACAGTGCCCTCATTATCCTACTAATACTTGCTGCAGGAATCATCCTGAAGGGCGTGGTCTGGAAGAGGCTTGTGGGGCTCCCATTTAGAAATTTTGCCTTTTTTAACATGGCCTACCTCCCAGCCTATATCTTTACAGTGTTTATCGCGGTTTACCTCTTTAGGTCAGTCTTGAGGGAGGTAGTACATAGGGCTGTGAACACGCCTCTGTTTATCAACACAATGGGCAACCCTATTCTTCGGGTTTTTCTGGCGGTCCTTGTATTTATGCCCCTCGTCTTCTTTTTTATAAACATAACAAACGTCTTTTATGCTCGCCTTAAACAGGCCAGAAAGCTCGGCTGGCCAAGCTTTGTCTCAGACTCCCTGTTGAAGTCACTCAAGCTCTACCCCCACTACATACTGATGAGCGTAGTCTTCTTTATCGCATCACTCCTCGTCTCACCGATGGAGCGCCTGCCAAACCCATTTCTTATGATAGGATCCTTGCTTGTGCTCGTAGTCTTCGGAGTCTGGATGAAGTACTATATTGTTGACCTCACTAGAGGGCTTTGAACACATTCGCCTTTGCTAGCGCTCGGCTCAGTGTTCAAAGCCCTCTAGGTGTCATTTGTGTCGGGATCGAAAGCAAGTCCTCGTCGGTATCATAATTAAGAAAAGGGGCAGGGGGAACACTACTACACTAATGCCGCAAGCTCGGATACATGTGATTTGAAGCATATATGAAGAAGAACCTGCATAAATCACCTTATAGTGCATTAAAGTGTATAAAATGGGCTGTTTATAAAGAATATTTACTCAAGGATAGAAATATTTATATGGTTGTTGCTGGATAGTGGTTAATACCATGGGGAGTAGTGCACTGAGTAGCCTGGAAGATCTTACCGAGAGGGTTGGTGGGGATCCTACGAGAAACATTGCTGATTCTTCTCTTAAAGCAGATGCAAATAACGCATACCAACTACTTGCTAATTCCCTGTTAAAAGTCAACCTGGGTCTTAACACTGCTTCAAGAGGCCTTGATAAGGTTGATGCTGCTCTTTCTTCTGCAACAAAGAATCTTATTGCATCCAGTAGAAAGCGCCTTAAATGTAACGCGTCACTTGACACCATACTTGATCTTGTTGGTAAACCACTCCTCGCAGCTGAGTCAAGCATCAGGGGCATCGGAGGTAAAATCGCAAGGCAGTGGGAATTAAATGAGGCTCGTAGGAAATACTATGAGACTCATAATTACGACACCTCCTTTCTAGGCAGGATTAAAACTGAGCTTATTGCCTACACCGTATTAGGCCTTGCCTCAATCTCAGCATTAGGAAGTACTGCTGCTCAATTGATTACAAGCCACCCTGCAGATGCACTTAAGCTCTTGACTGCAGGCATTGTAGCTACAACAGTCATAAGGGAGGGCTGTGGCGAAACAGGAGGTGGCCCTACCAAACCTGTAGTTTTAGACAGGTATTGGAAATTTAATGATGAAGAAGTGAAAGAACCATTAGAAGAAATACTCGATGTTAGAGCAAAAAAAGGCTCTGCAGCTGACGGAATATCAGGGGTTAATGATCTCTCCGCAACGGTATATATACACTACAAGGTTTCAGCAGATAAGGGCAGACCTAGCTTTAATTTTTACAGACTAACTGAGAACGGCAAGGTTAGGATTAGTCCTGAAACTCAGGATCTCGATTCTTTAATTGTTGAAACAGAAGGCGACTTCATTTTAAAAGGGGACATAGTAGGAGAAACCTTCTCTTTTAATGTATCCTTTGATAATCAAGGCACTACAACTACTGAAGAATACAAAATCCATGTGACGGGATCTGAAGTAAGCACAAAAAGTGATCTCGCTGGAGGGGGGCTTCTTCTATTTGACACTGAGAAGGGAGATGCTATTTTCCTGTATGAGGGGAAAGGACTTGTTGGTGAAGGAGAATATAATTGTGTTGCGTGGAAAGCTAACTCGCTAGCCTATTGTGGAAGAGTAAGAGTAAGTGGGGATAAAACCAAAATAGGTTATGACATCATACCTGAACTAGACATTGTTGATAAATGCAGTGTTCAGGATAAACTTGAGGACAGAAGTATTGTCTGGAAAGATGCCAGCACAGCATGGTTCATGAGGTTTTATACCACCCTTAACGATTCACGAGATATTAATACTGCCACAGTAAGTCAACTCCTACCGAACAGCAGCTTTGCTATTTGGATACCACCAGATAACGATGTGCCAACAAAATATGGGGGCTTTAGGGATAAAATATTAGAGGCTCTGAAATATCAGACGCCTGCAAATATTTTTAGAGTAGTAGAAGATAAAAACCAGACTGAAGTATTAAAGAATAACGATGGTAATAATGTGAGAGTGCCAATGGTAGAGTATTTACAAGCTGGTGAAATTGGGGCAGGACTTACACCATCAAATAGAGGCTACCGTGATATACTAGATGAAAATCCGTTGAGAATCGAAATCGAAACCTCCTTTTTAACCCCTCAAATCCTTTATTCAGAGGCTTTAAGGGAACTGTATAAAATTACTTATCCGTATCCAAAAACTGATGCTTTCGAGGGGTTTGAAAACCCCATCAATACAATTACTGCTTTTAGTTTAGTTCTTAGACCATATGATTTTCCAGGTGAACTTCCAGGGATGAGCGATCCTGATGCAAAAACAACAAAATTCCTAACAGAAATGCCTGACGAAATAAAAGAAAAAATAAAGATTATTGGTTTCAAGAGCCAAGCCATGGGGGAGCTTTCGTTTAGTCCTCCTGAACTTGTTAGTAATGGCCCAGGAGTCTATAAATGGGACTCCAACCAGAAGAAATACGTGCCAATGGACGATGGTTTAGTAAGAT
>PEYS01000105.1:8287-8528 GCA_002763335.1 Candidatus Woesearchaeota archaeon CG08_land_8_20_14_0_20_47_9
GCTCCCCTCTTTCTTAAAAAACCTTTTTACTACGGCAGCATCTTCCAAAACCGCAACTACTATTTGTCCATTCGTAAGCTCAGAGTCTGGCTTTACAATTACAACATCACCGTTAAAAATATATGCATCTTTTAAGCTATCTCCTTTAACTCGTAACAAAAAAGACCCGTGCGGCATTTTCACCACGGTTGGTAGTTGAATCGTATCAATCGAATCAGGATAGATAGTTAAAGGATTTCCA
>PEYS01000126.1 GCA_002763335.1 Candidatus Woesearchaeota archaeon CG08_land_8_20_14_0_20_47_9
TTCAATATCAAGCATCTCCTCCTCGCCAGTCCTCATATCCCTCAGCTTTAGTTTACCTTCCTTTAACTCGCGAGGGCCGATGATTAGGGTAAAGGGGATTCCCATTGAGTTTGCATAGCTCAGGTTGTTGCTTATGCCTCTGCCTAAGAGGTCCATATCCACCTTAAGGCCCTGGGAGCGGAGCTTCATTGCTATGTCCATGCTCTCCTTGAGTGTCTTTATTGGTATGATATACACTTCTAGCAGGCTCTTCCTCTTTTCAATCTTGCCTGCTGCAACAAGGGCATCATAGATTGGCTCAATGCCGAAGCTTATGCCAACTGCAGGGTACTTGCCCCTGCCCAGGAAAAGCCCTATCATCTTGTCGTATCTGCCCCCGCCTGCAACAGAGCTTATTACAGGGGAGTCAGCAAGGTAGGCCTCAAAGACAGTGCCTGTGTAGTATTCTAAGCCTCGTGCAAGTGAGATGTCAAGCATAACATTTGCTATGTTCAGGTCTTTAATGCAGGAGAAGAGCTCTCTCAGCTCTTTTATACCCTCCTTGCCTTCTCTTGTTTTAATAAGCGTGTTGAGCTTGGACAGGAGCTCTTCATTCAGCTCCTCAGAATCAAAGATTTCTCTAAGCTTCTTTATTGAGTCATTCAATACACCAATGTCCTTAAGCTCATCTGAGACTGCCTCAAAGCCTATTTTTGTGAGCTTGTCTATGGCTAGGATTGCCCTCATTGCATTACCCTTTTTTACACCTGTATAAGATAAGATGCCATTGAGGAGCTTGCGGTTGTTTATCTTTATAACAACATCCAGGTTAAGCCTTGAGAATACTGTGTAGGCGATTGTGACGATCTCTGCATCTGCAATCATTGAGGGCACGCCGACAATGTCAACATCGCACTGTAAAAACTCGCGGTAACGCCCGAGCTTAATCGGGCCGTCACGCCATACATTCTGCATCTGGTAGCGCTTGAACGGCATCTTTAGCTGCGGGTTCATGCCCACTACTCGAGCCATTGGCACGGTTACATCGTATCTTAGGCCGAGATTGCGGTTGCCCTGATCCTTGAGCCTGAATATCTCCTTGAGGATCCCCTCGCCCCCTGCAAACTTTGCAGTTAGAACTGAGAGCCTTTCAAGTGCAGGTGTCTCGAGGGGGGCATAGCCGAATGATTCAAATACCTGCCTGAGCATGTCGGTTATCTGCTGTCTTGGGATCTTGTCTTCTGGCAGTAAATCACGAACACCTCGGGCTGTCTGAAGTAAATGCACTTCATCAGAATCAGGCCTATTCTTATTAGCCATACCAATCACCTCTATCAATACAGAAATCGTCAAAAGCTCGCCCGCACAAAGCAAGCGGGGGCATGCTCGCTCCTCGCAAGATGGGCGAGCTTCTTGCAGCAAGGCGAGCTTTTGACTCCTGCCGTAAGGCAGGTCCAGAAGACCGGAGGTCTTCTCGTACCTGCCGTAAGGCAGGTCCAGAAGACCAAGGTATCCGTACCTGCCGTAAGGCAAGCCCAAACGCTTTGTTTTCTCGTGGCCGAATGGAATCAAACGCTCTGGCGAGTACACCGATGGAATGACTGCATGCAAAGGCCGTAGCCGGGAATCGAACCCGGGCCTCAGGCTCCACAGGCCAACATGCTACCATTACACCACTACAGCCATATCTAGTAATTGTAAGGGATAAAGAAGAACTATCAAAAATTCGCCTGCTTGGGGCTATCAAACGCTTAGTCGGGGCTTTACCCCCCTCGCTTTGGTTAGGCGAATTTTTGGACTCAAAAGTTCTCGCCCTAAAGCGCGAGCTACCCACGAACTTTTGAGTATTTGAATTATTCGCAAGAAGAACACAGCTAGGGCTAAGAGCATTGCCAATGAAGACAATCAACTCGCTGTACCATTGCAAGCTGGGATTAGCGAGCCATCATATATAAAGGTTTCTGTTTGTTACTCAACAGTAACTAAAATCTGCTGTTCGGAGGCTATGCATAGAAGCTTTTAGACCATATAAAGGCTAAGAGCCAGCAGTCATTTTCAGTCTCTCCACTATCCCCTCCTTCCTCAGCTTAAACTCCCGAGGATTCATCTCAATGTATTTGATGTCCTTGAAGTTCGAGATTATGTTTTTCAATCTTTCATAAAAAAACTCCAGCTTGTATTTCTTCAACAGCTTAAAATACTCATCAAAATCAATATCTGCATAAAGAATCAGGGTCATTATGTCTATCCTGTCCTTGCCTCCCTTGACTGATCTTTCTCTGTCTAGTTCTGCACCCTGTTTGAGTATAAGCAGAGCCTCAGGCTTCACAACCTCAAAGCCCTGAACAACAGCGGCGTGATTTATCAGCTCATCAGCAGGGATTGTCAGTTCTGAAAAATATGGCACATAGATGTCTATGTCAATCTCTTCGACCTTGATCTCGTACTTCTTAAGATGATCATTCTTAACCAAATCATAACCCCTTTTCAGAATAGCCAGGTCCTCAAAGTTCTTGATCACAATGTCAACATCCTTTGACTTATGCAGCCTTGTCCAGAGGTAGGCTGCCCAGCCACCGATGACTATGAAATCAAATTTTTTCTGTCTTAGTTGTACAAGGGCATTCCAGCTTTTCTCTGTTAGGGCACTATTCCAAAACTCCATCTAGCCTTGCCTCCATTGCATTAAGAAATGCCTTGGCATACCATTCCTTTAAATTCCATAGGTCAACAAATATCAAGGCAATGGTCATTTCCTTTAGGTTCCTGTCCTTTTTCAGGATAAAAAGGTTTGGGGTTTTACCATTCTCTTGGAATCTCTTCTTAAGCTCTTCAACATTATCAGAGTAAACATATACCTCTGAATAGTCCGCAGGCACGCCATTAAACCTGAATTTGTAGGCTGAGTATGCTGCATAAATGACGTCAGCAGGCATCTCTGATTCTATGTTTCTCACTGGCTTGTCAACCCTTGTTCTGTAGATAATATCCCTTTCAACATCCCTTATTGATGCCCAGTAGTAAAGTATCTTCCTCCTGTCGATGATATCAAAGCCCCTTTGCTTGATCCTTACAGAGTTCATCCTCCTTAGGGGTTTTAATGCAAGATTAACCATGCTAAGGGACATTTCCAGAGCCTTAGCTAGTCCAGCCTGCGTCATGCCCCTGTTCCCCTTCTCCATTGCCTGGAAGAGGATTTCCCTGTAGACCTCCTCTGCTCTTTTCATTATGTTTCTAGAATAAGGGGTTATTATTTATAAATGTTTCTGTTATCTTAGAGGCGTAACTTTACGCCTCTAACCAATTGAGGGCTTTGAATACCGACTGAGTTAGGAAGTCGAGGTCATTCAAAGTTTTCAATTACAAATAGCCAACAGCCCTCCCGCCTCTGTTCACCCCAACACCTCATCAAGCCTGCCCTGCTCTATAGCACGCTTAATCTCAAGGGCGATCCTCCTGCCGGTGCTCATTGGCATACCATACCTTATGTCTGTGTAGGGAGAGCCGTTTATGTAGAGGTTTGTGCCTGCAACGATCCTTGCAGATATCTCAAAGACATAGAACTCAAGCTCAGGGGTTACAACTGTCTCAAGGCAGAATGGGCCGAATATTCCCTTAGGGGAAAGTCTCTTGGCTGCATCAATAACAGCCTCTCCCATCTCAAAGACCCTTGGGAGCAGAGACTCTCGCAGTACTAGAGGAGTGTTGCCTGTAATATTGTATGAAGTGTTGAGGTTTATGTCTATCTGGTCCTTTGCTGCGATTCTGCCTATTGAGTCAACATTTGATTCGTACCTTCGGTCAAGGCTCATTATCTCAAGCTCCTTAGTTAGGGGCGAGTAGAAGTAGTGTATGTAAACAGGCACCCCTATGATGTACTCCTGGATAGTGAGAGAGCGATGGCTATAACCCCTTATTTTTTCATAAAACTCCTCAGGGCTCTTCGCAAGGAAATAGCCCTTGCCTCCGGCTGCGCCGTAGAACTTCACTATAACCGGGCGATCTATATCATCTGGTGTCTTGAATATTCTGGGGAGCCTAAGACCAGCATCAGCAAGCCACTTTCTCTGTAGGCTTCTATCCCTCTCAAATGCGAGTATCCTGCGGTTGCCGAAGTACATTATAGGGCTTCCCTCAAGCTCTTCGCTGTTAACGTAGGCAACAAATGAGGCATGCGGTATAATGATTGCATTCTTCCTAACCAATTCATTTTCAACCGAGAAGAAATCGCCATTGGATTTAACAATTATGATGCTGTCTGCAACTCCAAAGTGCCTGTACACCCCTGCTGCACTCTCTGTAGCCACAACCAGGGTTTTAAAGCCCTCTCTCTTCGCCCCGTCCAGTATCTGCAGGGCAGAGTGGCTCCCCATTGTGGCAATAACCCGAGCTGTACTTGTACTAAACCCTGTCATTGATAATAGAAGTAGGAGCTACTTCTTTTATTTTTCGAAATCAGGGCACTCCCACAGAAAACCTTTAAATATAGACCCATCTAATCTTGATTGGGTTGAAGTAGTAACCAATCAAGCGTTTGGTAACAAAAATTCGCCTGCCCGGGGCTATCCCCGACTTAAAAGTCGGGGCTTTACGCCCCCTCGCTTCGACAAGGCGAATTTTTGAACGTCAAAAGCTCGCCCGCACCCCCAGTCACAGACTGGGGCATGCTCGCTCGCTTCGCTCGCTCGGCGGGCGAGCTTCTTGCAGCAAGGCGAGCTTTTGACTGCCGAATGAAACCAGTGTGTTCACCACCAGTGAACACACTGGTGGAATGACTGTATTAAAAGTTCTCGCCCTAAAGGGCGGGGCAATGCCCACGAACTTTTGAGTATTTGCAGGGGATGATCAGGGTGACTATTATGGATGAAGACCGTATCAGGGATATTGATGAGGCGAACATGCTTAAGGACATAACCAGCATGCCTGATCACATACGTGAGGCAGCTGAGATCTCAAAGAAGGTCAGGCTTGAGGGGCCGTTTAAAAGCATATTCTCGGTTGGAATGGGTGGCAGCGGCATTGCAGGCGAGCTTCTGGGGGATCTTGTAGATAGGGTACCTGTCTTCCTATGCCGCGATTATGAGCTGCCCAAGTTTATAAACAAGGACAGCCTCATAATACTTAACTCCTACTCTGGAAACACAGAAGAGACCCTAGCTTGCGCCAAGGCTGCTCTTAAGACTAAGGCAAATGTCCTTGTCATAACATCAGGGGGAAGGCTCCTTGAGATGGCGAAGAAGCACACCTGGGCATTTGTTAATATACCATCTGGCTTAAGGCCCAGGGCCAGTCTCGGGTATCAGCTATTCTCAATACTGTGTGTGCTGAGCAACTCAGGTGTTGTAAACCTCAGCACTGATATTGGGAAGGCTGTTGAGGCCCTAGAGAAGGGCAGCTTTAAGGATAAGGCTATTTCCCTCGCCGAGAAGATGAAGGGCCGCATCCCACTAATATACAGCTCGCCCCAGTACAGCTCTGTTGCAGTGCGCTGGAAGGCACAGCTTAATGAGAATGCAAAGATTCACGCCTTCGCAAACATAATACCTGAGATGAACCACAACGAGATCATGGGGTTCACAAAGCTCCTGGCAGAGCACTACGTGGTCTTTATAAGGGATGAGCAGGATAATAAAAGAATTATTGAGCGGGTGAGGATTACTAAGAAGATAATCACGAACTGCGGTGTTGACAGCACAGAGCTTGTTTTAAAGGGCAGTTCTAAGCTCTCAAAGATGATAACAGCAGTCCATGTAGGTGACCTTGTGAGCTACTACCTGGCTCTGGAGTACGGGGTTGACCCAAGCGTAAACCATCTTATTGATGAGATTAAAAGGGAACTCACAAAATGATTCTTGGCGTTGATATAGGCGGCTCCCACATAGGGGCTGGCTTGTTAAGGGGCTGCAGTACAATCCGCAAGGCCTCTGTTGAGGCTGATAAGAGGGATGCTGCTTGCTTCTTCAACTCTGTTGTAGCAGCCATAAGGAGGGTTTTTAACAGCAGGGTGACTGCCATCGGCGTTGGATGCCCTGGACCTCTAGACTGGAACAAGGGCGTGATAGTTGCGCCGAGAAACCTTCCCTTAAGGAACTTCATGTTAAGAGAGAGGCTAGAGTCCATCTTCAAGGTAAGAGTGGCTGTTGACAATGACGCAAGCTGCGCTGTCCTCGCTGAAGCAGTTTACGGCGCAGGCAAGGGCAAAGCAGTTGTTGCTGGCCTCACCCTCGGCACAGGTGTTGGCGGCGGCCTGGTAATCAAGAGCGAGGTTTATCATGGTGCAGGCAATGCATCTGAATTCGGGCATACCAGCATAGGCTATAACGGCAGGCGTTGCAACTGCGGCTCCAGGGGGTGTATTGAGGAGTACGCCTCATCCAGGGGCATTGTGAGGACTGCAAAGAGCCATGGCCTAAGGGCTGAATCACCCAAAGAGCTCTACAGGCTTGCCCTGAAGGGCAATAAAAAGGCTGTTGGGGTGTTCAGGGAGACCGGCTTTTACTTAGGCGTTGCAGTAGCCAACATTATTAACTGTTTATCGCCTGATATCATCGTAGTTGGTGGCAAGGTATCTGGCTCCTGGAGGTTCTTCCATAAGAGCCTGAAAGAGGCTGCTTATTCAAGATCCTTCTCAAAACCGCCTATTGTTAAGGCAGAATTAGTGGATGCAGGCATTCTCGGCTCAGGGCTTATTGCCTGCAGGAGGGGCTAAGATGGAGGCAGAGCAGAGCATACTACCATTTATTTTCGGGATGTTTTGTCTTGTAGTCACTTTCATCACCGTTGCATGGGCCATAACCAGCTGCATAAGCGCTGAGTGCAAGCTGGCGTGCTTCTCCACAGCCTTTATTGCAGCCCTCCTATGGTTCGGTGCCCTGCTATGGGTTAAGGCAGGAGGGCTTTGAATACCGAGGCGAGCAGCAAGCGAAGCCGAGCGCATTCAAGGTTTTCTAAGACAAAATTTAAATACCCCCTAGAAGCCCCAACATGCCATGTATGACCTTGTTATAGTTGGCGGTGGGCCTGCAGGGCTTTCAGCAGCAGTGTATGCTGCACGCTACCGCATCAAGGCTGTTGTGATTGCTAAGATCATCGGGGGCAAGCTTCTCGAGGCTAATAGGATTGAAAACTATCCTGGCTTTAAGTCCATAAGGGGCATGCGCCTAGCTGAAAGAATGAAGGAACAGGTTCTGCACCTGGGGGGAGAGATTATCGAAGCTGAGGCTGTTGATATAAAGCGAGGCTACACCCTATTTAATGTCTTTGGCTCTGATAACAGAAAATACCAGACCAAGGCAATTATCCTTGCCATGGGGATGAGCCATAAAAAGCTCGGCATACCAGGCGAAGAGGAATTCCTAGGCAAGGGTGTGAGCTACTGCGCAGTATGCGATGCCCCATTCTTCAAGGATAAGGGCGTTGCAGTAATTGGTGGCAGTGACACAGCTGCCCACTCCGCCCTCCTTCTTACAAAGTACGCCTCAAAGGTCATAGTGATCTGCAGGCGAGGCGAGCTGACTGCAGCCCCGGCCTACAAGGCGATGTTAGAGGGCAATAAGGGCATAGAGATCAAGACAAACACATCAGTAGCTGAGATCAGCGGGGATGGCATGGTTAGCTCTCTGCTCCTAGGCTCAGGGGAGCGTATTGGTGTTGAGGGGGTATTCATAGAGAGTGGTGGCGTGCCTGCTGCTGTGCTTGCAGGCAAGCTGGGCATAAAGCTTGATGACGAGGGCTTTATAGTTACAGACCCCATGCAGAGGACAAATGTTGAGGGCCTCTTCGCTGCAGGCGATGTTACCAGCGTAAAGATGAAGCAGATACTATGGGCAACATCGCAGGGAGCTGTTGCTGCCTCAAGCGCATACGAGTTTATAAAAGAACATTGAAAACTTTGAATAACCTCCCCTAGGGGAGGTTATTCAAAGTTTTCTGCGTAGGTATCGTCGGAAAACCCCCGACACCACCAAAATCAGAGGGCTTTGACTAACCCCTGTAGGGGGTTAGTCAAAGCCCTCTATTAGACAACCAATAAAACGAGGGGATGAAAGATCAAGTACTACAGCAATCAACGCATTGGTGTCTTTGTTGATGTCCAGAACCTCTACTATTCAGCAAGGCACCTGTATAATACGAAGGTTAATTTTAAGGAGATCCTCAGCGCGGCTGTTAAGGAGAGAAGGCTTATAAGGGCCTTTGCATACGTCATAAAGGCGGATGTGAAGGACGAGTCAAACTTCTTTGACGCCCTTGAGAAGATCGGCTTCGAGGTAAGGTCTAAAGACCTACAGGTATTTTACGGCGGGGCTAAGAAGGGCGACTGGGATGTCGGCATAGCCATGGACACAATAAAGCTCGCTCCAAAGCTGGATACAATAGTCCTGGTGAGCGGTGACGGTGATTTTAGGGCACTGCTTGAGCACATGAAGGCAATGGGATGCAGGACAGAGGTTATTGCCTTTGGAAAGTCTGCCTCATCAAAGCTTATTGAAGAGGCTGACAGCTTTACAGACATGGATAAGCAGAAGCGGCGGTTCTTGATATAAGGCTCCCAGAAGCGAATAGTTTAAATACAGTGATAAAAACCAAGCTGCAAGATCCTAATGGAGGTGCGCTTATGAGACTCGGTTACGAAGATGATGACTCTGGCGATGACGACGACGAGTAATAATAACCTTTGAAGGGTGAAGCCACCACTCAGCTTTTTGTGTTGTATTTGCGACTTCTTGATTTATTTTATATATCTGTCTGCTGTTCAGCTGCCAGCCAAGTTCAGAGGCTGCCAAAGAAAAGCTTTATAAACGTATATCCCATGGCAGTGCATGATGGCAACTGCTGCAGAGACAAAAAAAGAGGGGGAGAAAGGAGATGAGGTTGGCTTTGAGCCCCCAATAGTCATAGTGCCAAAAGTCCACCAGCCACCCTCGGCCAGCACACCAAAGCAACTCCCGAGCATAATCAAGTACCGGGGCCTTATGGATTTTGACGGGTTCTACAAGATGATGGTGAAGTGGTTTAAGATGAGGAAGTTTGACTTTAACGAGCTTCTCTACAAGGACAAGCCACCTGAGCTCGAGCTTGAGTGGCTTGCAAGGAGGAAGGCAACATCCTATATAAGACAGCGGATTCACGTCTATTTTCACTTCTGGGACATAAAGGACGTTGAGGTGGTAAAGAACGGGGAGAAGAAGAAAATGCTTGATGGCAGGGTCATTATCACATTCAGCATATCCCTTGAGTTTGATTACGGCAGCCTCTACACAGGCATGCCCACGAAGTGGAGTACAAGCGAGTTTAAGAGGAGGCTCCTAACCATATTTACAAAGTACATCATAAAGCAGGACCTCGACTTTTTGTACGCCGACCCACTATACTATGAGATGCTAGCCCTTGCAAGCGCAACAAAGGACTTCCTCAACATGGGGGCTGCAGGGCATGCATATGGGTAGCTAACATACGGGTAGCTAAGATGGCTGAGAGAACAATTGTTGTTGACGGGCTAACGCTTAATTATGAAGGCATTTTCAGTGTGGCTGATCTATTCCAGGTTATAGAGAACTGGCTTAGGGAGAAGGGTTATGACAAACGCGAGACAAGAAACCAGGAGCATGTAAAGCCAAGCGGCAGGTATATAGAACTGCTCCTCGAGCCCTGGAAGAAGGTGAGTGATTATGCAAGGCTCGTTATCAAGATGGAGATATACATGCACGACATAACTGACGTGGATGTTGAAAAGGACGGCCGCACGCTGAGACTAAACAATGGCAAGCTCTCCATTGTCTTCTTCGGCTTCCTTGAGACTGACTATGAGCTGAGATGGGAGGCCAGGCCATTCTATGTCTTTACAAGAACCTTCTTTGACAAGCTTTTCTACAGGGCATATACAAAGGAGTACACCAGCCTCCTGGCATCCTCAATATATGAGCTCCATACCTTTATAAGGACGCATCTCAATATGTATAAGGTGTAGGACTAGAAAACTCTGAATACACTCGCCTTCGCTAGCACTCGGCTCGGTATTCAGAGTTTTCTGATGTCGGGACTGCTACTTTAGATGTTTATGCTTAATTGACGCTATTTTTGCATCCTTTCATGCTTTTTCTCAGTAGAACACCTCTTTTTCTTGATGGTTATAGTGACGAGAAGCAGATACTTATGTTTGTCAAAAGCCAAGAGGCAAGAGTTTGACCCAAAAACCTTTATAAACCCTCTAAATCTACTAAGGGCTCAAGACTGGAAGCTGAAGACCCAAGACTCGTAGCTCAAGACTCAAAGCTGGCTTTGCGGGGGTAGCGAAGTCTGGAAAACGCGCAGGACTTAAGATCCTGTCCCTTAGTGGGTTCGGGGGTTCAAATCC
>PEYS01000141.1 GCA_002763335.1 Candidatus Woesearchaeota archaeon CG08_land_8_20_14_0_20_47_9
TCAGAAGAAGCAAGCATTTTGAGAAATATCATAGAGGAGCCCTCTCTTGGAGTGATGTTGTTCGCTTGATATACGTGATAAAAAACAAAAGGAAGAAAGGTGACAGGATTGAAATTGAGGATGACAGATTTTACATCCTATGTAAGCTCAAGGGTAAAATTCTGTATGTCATAAATGTTAAGAAGAAATAGAGGTGACCAAAAATGAAACTAGAAAAACTCGGAAAATCTTTGAATGATCAGAAACCAAAAAGGAATCTTGCCTGCCCCAAATGCACTGCTCAAATGAAAGAGGTCAAGGTAAAGATCCAGGACGCAAACAGTCCTGTGACCAGCTACCAATGTGATGAATGCGGTTATTTTGATTTTGAGGAGAAATCCATGAAGAAGGCTATTAAAGAAATTAGAGCCAAAGAATCTCCTTTAAAGATAAAACAGAGGATAATAAAACTCTCCCATAATAGACTAGGCATGTACCTGAACAGGGATGTGGCAAGAAGCCTGGATATTAAAGGTGGAGAAGAGGTGTATGTTTCTGTGCCTGACAAGAAGCGCTTTGTGGTTGAGGTGGGTTAAGAATTCGAGTTGCAGGGTTATTGATTCTGGCCGTATACGCCATAATTTAAATATGTGTTGTGATTAATTCCACCCCATGGTCACTATCCGTCATGCGACACTCAAGGACTGCAAGAGATGCGCAGAGCTGAGCAGGATTGAGGTAAATGAATGATTCTTTTAAGTTCAGCTTAGGGTCTGAAGAGCTAAAGAAGAACTAATTTACGAGTAACCTTTACCTCTTGCTTCTTAGAGCGCCTCTTCAGCTCCTCTAGAGTCAGCAGGTCAATCAGAATTTTGAATGACCGTAGCGTTAGCGAAGGTCATTCAAAATTCTCAACATTTAAATACAATGCTTGCTCCTCTCCTTTAAAATGGCAGACTTTATCGCAATATCAGAAAAATGGCAGAAGCGCTGGCAGGAAGCAAACCTGTTCAAGAGCAGTGAGGGCAAGGGTAAGAAGTTCTATGCTTTAGAGATGTACCCTTACCCCTCTAATAAGCTCCACATGGGGCATCTCAGGAATTATTCACTTGGCGATGCGCTTGCACGCTTCAAGAGGATGACTGGCTTTAATGTATTCTATCCAGTGGGATATGATGCATTTGGCCTGCCTGCTGAGAACGCTGCAATAGAGCATGGGGTTGAGCCTGAGAAGTGGACAAGGGACAACATCGCGACAATAAAGGGGCAGCAGCAAAGCTTAGGGTTTAGCTATGACTGGGAGAGGCAGCTCCAGAGCTGCGATGAGGATTACTACAAGTGGAACCAGTGGATATTCCTAAAATTCTATGAGAAGGGACTTGCCTACAAGAAGAAGGCCCCTGTAAACTGGTGCCCTGGGTGCACCACAGTGCTTGCCAATGAACAGGTTGAAAACGGAAGGTGCTGGCGCTGCAAAACAGAGGTTTGCGAACAAGAACTTGAGCAGTGGTTCTTTAAGATCACAGAGTATGCTGAGGAGCTTCTTGAGAAGATAGACAGCCTTGAGCACTGGCCAGAACGAGTGAAGATAATGCAGAGAAACTGGATAGGCAGGAGTCAGGGGACAATAATTGACTTCAAGATCGTGAATGAGGATGGAAGCGACATAGGCAAGGCAATCTCTACCTTTACAACCAGGCCAGATACTGTTTTCGGGATAACATACCTTGTCTTTGCAGTGGAGCACCCGATGGTGCTGGACCTGATTAAGGGAA
>PEYS01000113.1:0-1197 GCA_002763335.1 Candidatus Woesearchaeota archaeon CG08_land_8_20_14_0_20_47_9
GGAGTTTGTTCGCCCTTACCGCGCCCGTTATCGCAAGGTTGTCGGACTCGCTGCCGCCGGAAGTGAAAACGATTTCGGACGGCGCCGCGTGTATTGCCTTCGCTATCGTTTCGCGCGATTCTTCCAGCGCCTCCGCTGCCTCGACGCCGAAGGAATGCAGGGACGAGGCGTTGCCGTATTTCGTGAAAAGGAAGGGCCGCATCGCCGCCAGGACGCGCTCGTCCAACCGCGTGGTTGCCGCATTGTCGAGATAAACCCTCATTCCGAACACCCGCAAGACGTGCATTTAAAATCGGAAATTATTCCCGAAAAAAGCTTGACGAATTCCGCGCAGGATTCGCGCATCACCGCCTTCCCTTTCGGCGTCAGCGAATAGACGCGCTTGTTTCTCGCGCCCTTGCGCTCGCCTTTGACGAACCCGGCGGCCTCAAGCTTCGCCAGAAGCGGGTAAAGCGTGCCCTGCGTCACCTTGGTCTTTTTGATGGCGTTGAGCTCCTTCATCAGTTCATAGCCGTGGCTGGGCTTCTTGCCGAGCAGCCAGAGCACCTGCGTCTGGAGGGCGCCGAGCTCGACGCCTCGCTTTACAGACATGTATTAAGATATACATATCGCGCTATTTAAACCTTTGGAAACTCGGAAAGTGGGGTGAGGGAGTTGCACCCCCCTTTCTCGGTCTGCAGCCGAGCGCATAACTGCTCTGCCAACCCCACGCACTTTTTGTTCTGCTTCGCAGAACAAACCCTGCACTAAAAATACGACTCGGCGATTTATAATTCGCTCGTCAGCGGTGCCGGAGTTCGTCTATCTTCTCGTTAAGCTGCCTGCCCAAGTCCTGGAACTCGTAATAGCCCTCCTGCAGGGCGTCCCTGCGGAAGAAAGCGATGAAGCCCGCGCCGAACAGGGCGCCGAACGCGTGCACTAGGAAGTCCGTGGGCGTTGACGACTCGCGCTGCCTTCCGCCGTACTCGCGCTCGTATGAATCCTCGGCGTACTTCAACTGCTCGGTCACCTGCGCCGCCTCGTCCGTGCGGTTCTGGGCGACGAGCGTCGTAACCTGCTGCTCCATCGACGAAATCTGCGCGTTCTTCGAATCGAGCTGCCATTGGACGAAGAAATTCGAAACGGGAAACACGAGGAACGTAATGAGAAGCGGGACGGCAATCAGCAGCAGGAGCGCCTTCTTCGGCCTCACCACCA
>PEYS01000113.1:1236-1695 GCA_002763335.1 Candidatus Woesearchaeota archaeon CG08_land_8_20_14_0_20_47_9
CGATTATTATCGTCAAGTGCATGGGAATCACGCGGCTGTAAGCGCCTAGGAACGAGAAAAACCCGAAGAACCTGTCTTCTCCGTTCTTCAAGTAGTTTTCGCGGAAAGAAACCGCGTGCGAAACAAACGAAGACACTAGCCCCAGCGCGATTACCGGCGCAGCAGCAACCAATACAGCCATTATTTTCGGCATTCCCAGCACTCCTTCCTTCAATCCGTTGGCTGAAATGGCTATTATAAACACGAAGTGCATCAGCATAAACAGCCCGTAATGCACTATGAAAAAGCCGGCACTAAACAGTTTGACTGCCCATCCAAGAGAGTGCAGTGAATTCTTAGACAAAAGGATCTTCAAAACAGTGAAGAAGCCGACTGCCGCGCTTTCGCATTAGTAGTAAAAAAGCACTTCCGAATTGTTCCAGTTGCCGAAAACCGCCATTGCCAAGTCCACTGCGTTGG
>PEYS01000110.1 GCA_002763335.1 Candidatus Woesearchaeota archaeon CG08_land_8_20_14_0_20_47_9
GGCGAATTTTTAGACTCAATTTTCGCCCTAAAGGGCGGAGCTTTAAACTCAGGCGAAAATTGAGTAAGTCCAGAAGACCAAGGTATTCGTACTTGCCGTAAGGCAAGCCCAGAAAACCTGAAAGGTTTTCTCGTGGCCGAATGGAATCAAACGCTCTTAGAGCACACCGATGGAATGACAGTATTAAAAACGCAGGAGATAAAGTTGGCATCAGAGCATAAAGCAGACGAGGCAGAGGATGGGCAGCCACTCGCCTATAAACTTGCATTAAAGCAGCGAGAGATTGGCATAGCTGAGTTCTTCAGCAGAAACAGGCATCTCTTAGGCTTTGATAACAAGCGCAAGGCCCTGCTCACAGTGGTAAAGGAGTGCGTTGATAACAGCCTTGACGCTTGCGAGGAGGCGAGGATACTGCCTGATGTCACTGTTGAGACCATAGAGATGTCCCCTGAGAGGTATCGCGTTATTGTTGAGGATAACGGGCCAGGGATTGTTAAGAGCAAGATACCAAACATATTTGCAAAGCTCCTCTACGGGAGCAAGTTCCACTCCCTGAAACAGGCGAGGGGCCAGCAGGGCATGGGGGTCTCTGCAAGCGTGCTCTACGGCCAGCTCACAACAGGGAGGCCTGCAAAGATCATCTCAAGGATATCAAAGGGCTATCCTGCAGAGTCTGTTGAGCTCCACATTGACACAAAGAAGAACAAGCCAGAGGTTGTGAGCGCAGGCACAGCAGAATGGGATAAGGAGCATGGCACAAGGGTGGAGATTGACATAGAGGCAACATACCTGAGGGGGATGCAGTCCCCTGACGAATACCTGAAGGAGACCGCCATAATAAACCCGCATGCAAACATAACCTACACGAACCCAAAGGCTGAGCAGGTGATCTACTCAAGGGTTAGTGACAAGCTCCCTGTTGAGCCGAAGGAGATAAAGCCCCATCCCTATGGTGTTGAGCTAGGCATTCTATGCTCGATGCTTGCTGACAGCCCCGCAAGGACGCTGCAGGCATTCCTGACATCAGAGTTCTGCAGGGTCGGCGCTTCTGCTGCAAAGGAGATATGCGAGAGGGCAGCCCTGCTTCCATCAACAAAGCCTGCAAGCATAAGCAGGCAGCAGGCTGAGAAGATAACTGAGGCGATAAAAAACACGAGGCTTATAGCACCGCCGACAGACTGCATCTCACCCCTAGGGGCTGGGATGATCGAGAAGGGCCTGAGAAAGGAGGTTAACGCAGAGTTCTACTGCTCTATAAGCAGGAGCCCATCTGTCTATCGGGGCTACCCCTTTGTGATTGAGGCAGGCCTAGCCTATGGAGGGGCGCTGCCAGCTGACCGCACAGCAACACTGCTGAGGTTTGCAAATCGGGTGCCATTACTATACCAGCAGGGGGCATGCGCAGTCACAGAGTCAGTAACCCACACGAACTGGAAGGCCTATGGCCTGCAGCAGAGCAACCGCTCGCTTCCTGTAGGGCATCTAGTTATCCTAGTCCACATAGCATCAGTCTGGGTTCCATTCACATCAGAGGCAAAGGAGGCAATCGCCCATTACCCTAAGATCATCAAGGAGGTAAAGCTGGCGCTTCAGGACTGCGGGAGAAAGCTGTCGATGTATGTGAGAAAGAAGAGGCGCATAAGGGATGAGTTGAAAAAGAGGGGCTTTATAGGCACGTACATACCCCACATCGGGCTTGCATTAAAGCAGATCATAGGCCTTAGTGACTCCCAGGAGGAGAGGGTTAATGAAGAGCTTAAGGCAATGCTTGAGCAGAAGAGAGGCGTGCTTGAGGACATAGAGTTCAGACCTGACAAGAATGTTGATTTTGAAGAGGACCTGGCCCTGCCAATGGAGGGCTCTGAGGGGGAAGAGGCAGAGGCCAGAGAAACTAAGGATCGTGAGAGGGATGGTGAAGATGGGTAAGGGGGCGCATGATAAGGCTGACTCAAACGCCATAGCCAGGATAAGGGAAGTAGCCACAGGCATATACGAGAGCATCAGCAAGAGGAAGCAGCCAAGACTGAAGATACCCCTAAGGGCACTCTCCAATGTCAAGTACGATGAGAAGGAGGGCTACTTTGAGCTGCAGAACAAGAACAAGACGAGGACGCTCACAGCATCAACAGTCAAGACCTTTGCCCAGACAATGCGCATGATGGCCCTCTCAAAGGAACTCGTTGAGCAGTCAGACATCGCCACAAAGAGAGAGATATACTATGTAAGCAAGAACTGGGGGGATGCGAGGTTCGATGACCAGCCTGAATCAGACAACACAATGGATGACATAGAAGCCATGCTGAGGATTAACCGCGAGCAGATCGGCTTCATACCTGAGGAGAAGGGCGGCGATGTTGCTGGCAAGCTAATAGTCATTGACAAGGATTCTGATACAGGTAAGGAGATAAAGATAGATTGCACACAGATGGGTAGCGGGGCATACTCGATACCGATAAGCGTTGAGCATCTGCGCTTTGAAACAAGTGCAAAGTTTGTACTGGCAATAGAGACCGCAGGAATGTTCCAGAGGCTTGTAAAACACAACTACTGGAAGACAGCCAACTGCATCCTCATCTCAATGGGGGGCGTGCCGACAAGGGCGTGCAGGAGGTTTATCAGAAGGCTGAATGAGGAGCTAAAAATAGCAGTCTACGGCTTTGTAGATGGAGACTTCTATGGGTGGACAAACATTTACAGAACATTAAAGGTTGGCTCAGGCAATGCAGCGCATATAAACCGGTACTTCTGTGTGCCTGATGCAAGGCTATTTGGCATAACAGCCCAGGACATTATTGACTACAAGCTCCCAACACACCCTCTAAAAGAGGTTGATGTAAAGCGTGGCAAGGACGCCCTGAAGAACGACCCATTCATACAGCGCTACCCAGAGTGGCAGAGGGCGATACAGCTTATGCTAAAGCTTGGCAAGAGGGCAGAGCAACAGGCATTGGCACAGCACGGCTTGAACTACGTCATATCAAACTACCTGCCTGACAAACTGAAGAATCCGAAGACGTGGCTGCCGTGAAAAGAGATAGTGCCTCTGGGAGCAAGGGAGTTCTGCGCTAGTGTGGAGTGAAAAGGCTGCTTGTTGCGTGGCTAGCCCTGATACGCTACGCAATCCCAAACCGTAGAATTAACGCATACCTCTCTCATAATCTCTTCCTTTGAAGTAAAACCCTCAAACCTCTTGTTGTCAATGATGAGCGTGGGGAAGACCGTCACCTTATACGCGTCTTTCAGCATGTTCACAATTGGCTCATTCAAACTCCTTCCGTCAAGCGCAAAGTTAAGAAGCTTATCGCCGAAACGCTCCTTGAGGTAGGTCAGTACAAATGCCTGGTTCTCACAGTCAGGGCACTCCTTCTTTGTGGAGAAGAAGTACAGAATCGTGGATAGCTCAGCATTGCAGAGCACCTTGATCTTCTTAGCCAAAAACCAGTACTGGAGCTGCGCCTGGGTGTACTCGCGCTTAAGCATCTCGAAGTCATCCCTTGAGACAGTTGCGCGCTGGTCATAAGCCTCGAGCTTAAGCCTTATTGTCTCAAGATTCCTTACGTTTTTGTCAAAGGTCTCAAGAAGGGCTGGGCAATTGCCCTCTGCGCCGAGCTGGTCAATAAAGGTGTATTGTAGCTGCAGGCTTGCAAAGTCCAGCTTTTGCTCCTGGCGCTCCTTCTGAACATACGAGATCCTCCGAGACTCCATCACCATGCCCAGCATAAGCCCAAGAGAGAACACCATGATGGTGATTATGCCGGTTATGATATACCTCCTCGTGCTGGTCATCCTACGCATAGTTACCACCTGACCTCATGCCTAGCTACGAGGTCAATTGTGACGCCAAGCCACACAGCGCCCAATAATATGTAGTAGAAGAACATAAAGAAGAGCAGCGAGAACATGCTGCCCCTGCTTATCTGCTCCCCCGTGTTCCTGTGGGTGAGCCACACGACAATGACTGATACTGTGAGCACGCAGATCATTATGAAGACGTGGTAATAATCAAGATCCAGGAGCGAGAAGTTTATCTCCACCATCCTCAGAAGGGTTAGGATGTCAAAGTTGACAAGCTCCAGCTTCACAAGGGTGTTGAACCCAGGCTTTAACACGAGCAGATAGAGGCTTATCAGTATCAGGAAGAGGGAGATAAAGCCCCCTACAAGGACTATGGGGAGCTGGAAGACCCCAAAGTCACCATATTCGCGCTTAAACATCATGCGCCTATAATCCCAGGCATTCAGGACAGCCCCCTTATTCCAGCGGTTACGCTGGATGTAGAGCGACTTGAATGTTGATGGGGCGTTTGTGTAGACCTCTGCGTCGAGCACCTGAATTATCTCATAGTGCCTCTCCTGCAGTCTAAGCACAATCTCGAGATCCTCTGTCTTGTAAGCCTCTCTGAAGCCCCCTACCTTTCTAAGCACCCTGGTGCGGTAGATGCTGAAAGGCCCAGGGGCAACGTGAATGCAGTTGAGAAATCCTGTTATGCGCTTGTAGAACATGTTTATCAGGTACTCATACCACTGGAGCCTCTCAAGGAGGTTTTTCGGCTCTTTAACCTTTATGATCGGCAGCACTGCTGCAACTCGCTTGCTTGTAAACCTGGAGAGGAGGAGTTTCAGGGCATGGGGCTCAACAAAGGAGTCTGCATCGAGGCATGCGAAGAACTCTCCCCCAGCCATCTCAAGCCCCCTGTTTACAGCAACCCACTTGCCTGAGTTAGGCTGCCTCACAAGCCTTATGCTCCTTCCACGGTTTTCGGCAATAACCCTGCCCACAATCCGGGGTGTTGAGTCTGTTGAGCCGTCATCAACCACTATGACCTCAAGCCTCTCTTTAGGGTACCTCAGTTTGAGAACTGAGAGTATGGATTCCCCGATACTGTCCTCTTCATTGAATGCCGGTATAACAACAGATACAAGCGGGCATCTCCTGAGCCTCTTCCTGCGCTCTGCAAGCTCAGACTCGTCTGCAAGCGTCACAAGCCAGAACACTGTATAGTAGAGAGTGATTATGTATAGTACTGACAGTATGACCTCGCTTAATTCAAGCATTCTGAACACACCCTTAAGGCTCTTCTGGTTGCATGACCTCCCATATCTCTATCCCATTATCTGAATAGATGTTTTTAAACGTTTTGTTATTTCTTAGGAGGAAGAGGAGGCCCTCGTCATCCTTCTTCCAGATTCTTTCACGAGCCCCCTCGCCAAGCCAGACATAGGCAACACTGTACCTCTCCATAATGCTGGTTGTCCTGTTGAGGTTTCTGGAGTGAAACATGGTCCTTGTGTCATTGATAATCACATCGCTGCTCTTAGGGGTTATCACAATAGGGAGCCCTGAAAAGTACTGGATCATGGAGCCGTACCCTGGCTCTGATAGCACAAGGCGTGCTTCTTTTGAGTTATAGGAATCGTAGCTGCCCAGCCATCTGAGGCTGTAAGCCTCCTCCCTTGAAGGCCTGAACCAAACAAGGCGGTGCATATACGAGATTGTTGAGAAGGAAAGCCCGCAGAGTATCAGCAGAAGAGTGAATTTTTTTATTGTCTCGATGTCCCACTCCCTTGTTAGCACAGCCTCAATCCCGAATGCAGAGAAGGGCGCTATAAACAGGGAGATGTAGATGTAGTAGTTCAGCGATACCGTGTTATAGGCCAGTACTATGAGGAGGGCCCAGTAGAAGAGCCTCAGATGGGCCCTCTCGCGCCAGCAGTAGATAAAGCCTATTGCTGCAAGTACAACTGAGAAAACGCCAACGCCAGTTTCACTACCGAGGTCAGATAGCAGCAGGGCCCTTACAGGATCAAAGCTTATTCTAGGTATCTGATTGAGGTGGATGCACCAGAAGGCGTAGAAGAAGATGCTGAATACAGCCAGGGAGAGCATCATCACCCAGAGCATCGCCCTAGACTTGTTGGCCCTGGATGCATAGTAATTGAGGGTAAAAAGCGAGATGACCATGTTCAGGGGTCCGAAGAGGGCTGATATCATAAGCGCGAGAAGGGCCGCCAATCTGTTTGCAAAGCCACCCCTAGTGGCCAGCAACAGGCCTAAGAGAAGGGTGAAGACGCCTGCTGCCTCAATGCTGGATGAACAGAATGTGTGCAGAAATGCTGGGCTTGCTGCAAAGAGAAGGGCTGCGACGATCCTTACATGCCTCTTGATCCTGAAGCACCCAAGCCAGAGGTAAAGGAGAACAGCGCTGAGGGGCCCTAGCACAAACGGCATAACCAGCAGGGCCAGGTATATCCTTGACCTGCTGCCAAGGGCAGCAAGGAGGACATTGAAGGCTGATAGGCTGTAATGCTCGCCACTAAATGTGAGTCTGTCATAAAGCATAATGCCTTTCTGGGCTATGCCCTCTGCAATGCGGGCATTGTAATAGACCTCACCCCCTATAAGAAGGTTGTCGTAGTGAAGATAGCGAGCTGCTATTGGCGTAAGTATCACAACTACTGAAAACAGGGCTACAACCAGTGTGCTTTGCTTCACCCACCCCCTAAGGAAACTGCTACTGGTCATCAGTCACCCCCCTGCACCTCGAGCCTGCATAGGACCTTGTAAATCACCGGCCCACTATCATGGGAGTATACCAGCCTGAAGCACTGCTTATCCTTTGCGTAATCCGGCTCACTTATCCTGAACTCCTCCTGAGCCATCTCAGAGAAGAATATGTATTTCACATCGTACTTGTTCAGCAGCCTAATGACCTCCACCTCATTCTTTGAACCGTACATAATGCGGATCTCATCCATCCTGAGGTTGATGTTCTCAATCTGAATGAAGTTTGAGTCTGCAACATTCCTATTGCCGGCAGCATAGGCTAGGAGATCCCCCTCCCTGACAGTGGTAAGGACTGTCTCTGTTGCGTTTGTGTTAAGCCTCAGCCAGCTCATCGCCTTTATCCCTTGATCAGTGGGCGTCTCAAGGGTTGCCTTAAGGGCGTAGCTGACTGAGGGGATAACAGAGTTGAGTAGGAATACAAGCACTAGCAGGGCTATCAGGAGCCTGCGCTGCTCTGAAAACCTGGTCTTTTTAAGGTACCTCAGGGCAATCTTGTAGAACTGGGAGAAGAGGAAGACGAGTATTGCCCCGAGAAACATCAGGCCAATATCAAGCCTTATCAGTTTAAGCCACAGGCTAAGGAGGAGCACTAGGGCGAGGCTGGCAAAGAGATAAACAAGGCGCTTACGCTCTCTGAGGATATAATGGTAAACAACGTACATTCCCGCAAGGAAGGGTATTATGCCGATCTTATAGACTGCCTCGATCATGCTGAGCCTGGAGAATGAGCCCTGGATCACGCTCTCAGGTATGTTCTGCCATATGATTGCAAACCCGTGGGTAAGGAGGGGCTTTTTAAACAGCACGAAGCCGAGCCATATAAAGAGGAGTATTGAGAATATCGTTACCTCCAGCTCAGAGTCCTTTATCCTAAGGCCGTCCATCTCAGCAAGCACAAGGTATGTTACGAGCCCTGCAATGAGGATAAACACTGCGGGGTGGATAAAGCAGGCTGAGAGGATGAGGAATATGAATGCCTGGGCATAACCAGGCTTCTTTATTTTCATAAAACAGTAGAGGATGAGAAAGACTAGGGGTATCATAAGGGAGTAGACAGAGACGCTGTTAACAGTCCTGTAAACAAAAACCGGTATAAACCCCGCTGCAAACGAGGACATAACAGAGGCATCCTCGCTTTTCGTTGCCTCATACGAAACAAGGTACATGATCAGCACAAGGGATGAGGCGAATATGTTTGGCAGGAGTTTGCACGCAAGTTCAAGTGGCATGATGAGTGAGAAGAAGGCAAGGACGTAGTGGAATAGCGGCATGAAAAAGAGGGATCTCCCCCCATAACTCAGCGGGTCATTAAAGAGTGGCCTGCCAGTCTCGCGTATATGCGTAATCTGCCTTATGTTAAAGTATGCGTCATAGTTAAAGTATGGGGTCTGGAATGCGAAGTAGAGTCTGAGGGCAAGGGCTGATATGAATATGCCCAGCAGGATCAGCTTGGTTGTTCTCCTCATAGGCCCTGCTTTGACGCTGCCTTATAAAAATCTTGCTTAAAAGCGAGGGCTTTGAATACCCAGCTGCGCTGGGTATTCAAAGCCCTCGGATGTCATTCGTGTCAGGATCGAGATAAGCACGTCCTCCTAAATAAGGTCATTAAGAACACTCAAATTGATAAAGACCTACCAGTGCCTCTCAACTTCAGCATATTTCTTCGGGTTTTTTACAATATCCCCGGATAAAGTAGGAATCTCCTTCTCTATTTTATCAGCTAACA
>PEYS01000221.1 GCA_002763335.1 Candidatus Woesearchaeota archaeon CG08_land_8_20_14_0_20_47_9
TATCTCAAACCTCTCCATTTCACCACTCCCCTGTAGCAAAACACCGCAAGATTTAAATACAAGCTCTCTTCTACAGATTATCACTTGTTAATGACAACCAGACAGTTGAGAGGTAAGAATATGAAATATGCACGCTATGAGATAAACCTCATAATTACAGAGATGCTGATGGCACTTGCCCTAATGGGCTTATATGTTCTTACAGAGCACGGCATAATGCCTGAGCTTATCCCGCACTTCAGTGTTGCCTTCGGGGCGCTTATAGTGCTTGTTAACCTCCTGCTCACGCATGTTCTCTTCAGTGAGCGCTTTGGGAACAGCGAGCTTAATTTTATGATAGCAAACAGCATAACCATATTTTTATTCTCGATTGTTATTGTGATGAACCGCATACCCCTCATAATGCCCTATGTATGCGCTGCAATGATAGCCAATATGTTTGCGATACTCGTCGTTGCAAGCAGAGGGGTAAAGAGAAATGCAGCAAACCCCTCCAGGCAGGGCTGTGCTTGTTCAAGCCCTTGCAGCGGTGATAGATACCGCGACATCCAGGAGAGGATAAGAAGGCTTGGCGATGACATCAGGCAGGCTGAGATTGCAAGCAGGCTCGCCCGTAATAGTAGCATGTTAAGATCAGCTAAGAGGAGAAAAGCTGTTAGTAAAAAGAAGACAGGAGGGGCTAAGAAAAGAGGCCCAAGAGCCTCAAGAAGAGTCACTGCTAGGAAGGGCGCAGCAAAAACCCTGCCGAGGGACAACATCTTTATTGCAAGCAAGAACAGAAAGAAGCTCCACAAGGCAACATGCGTTGTGGCTTCAAACATCCCTAAGGAGAACAGGCTTGTTTTCAGTAACGCAGAAAGGGCAGTGAAGGAGGGATTCTCCCCTTGCAAGCTGTGCTTCCTTACCCGCTTATAAGGAGCACTTTCCACTGGGTCTCTGAGCCAGTGTAAAATTACGACGCTATTGAGGGCTTTGAATGCCGAGGCGAGCCTTTAAAGGCGAAGCCGAGTGTAGTCAAAAGCTCGCCCGCACAAAGCAAGCGGGGGGCATGCTCGCTCGCTCTGCTCGCTCGGTCTCCTTCTAATCCCTGGATAATAGAAGTCCGCGTATGCCATCAATATGCTCTGCAATCTCAGAGCCTGGCTTTGTGAGTGTCAGAAGCTTCAGGCGCCCCTGCTTCTCAAAATTGATAAGCCCTGATTTCTGCATCTCCTGGAGTATCTTAACCACATGGGAGTATGTGCAGTCAATTGACTTTGCTAGCGACGACGCATACACAGGCCCTTTTGCATTCTTAAGGTTAACAAGCATCATTGCTGGCTTCTCTCTGAAAAAAACATTAAATATCGATTTGCCGTCCATAATCTCCCCCCGAAAATATACTCTCCTTCATACATTAAGTTACACTTATGTAAAGGGCTATATTTTGGAAAATATAAAGTTATTGGTTTTAGGCCTCTTCTCTGAGGGGAAACCCTATCAATTTTTTATGAATCTCTCCATTCTGTTCACAAATGCCTCTGCATCCCTGTAGTAGTGATCATACTCCGCAGCAGTTACCTCCTTTATCTCCCGATAGATAATACGTTTTGAGAGCTGATAAAAATTTCTCATCATCTCTGCGTACTTTCTCTCGAGCTTTCTAGTCCTGACAAGCTTTTCCTCGAGGAGGTCTGCCACATGCTCTGGGCTGGGGGGTATTTCACCAACCTT
>PEYS01000203.1 GCA_002763335.1 Candidatus Woesearchaeota archaeon CG08_land_8_20_14_0_20_47_9
GCCCTAAAGGGCGGAGCTTTAAACTCAGGCGAAAATTGAGTAACTAAAATAACTAAATCTAATTACAAAGGTTTTAAAAGAATATGAGCCAAAATCCAGCAAATAATCACGGCTCGTGGTCTGTTCTTGAGTGTTGTTTTGTAATTCTGTCCACCGAAAGATTTATATAGTACAATAATAATATAGAATTGTACCATGAGGAATCTGATTAAAGCTGTCCTTGCCGAGTGGAAGGAGAGAAAACTTCCTGAAATCATTGATAGGGAAATTAATCTGTATAGTTATGCTAAATCTGCTGTGCCTAAGATCATTGCAGTAACTGGATTTAGACGGGTCGGAAAAACCTATATGATGCTACACCTGGTAAAGGCCCTGTTAGCAAGAAAGACAAGAGAGGGGGTTGTTTACCTGAACTTTGAGGATGAGAGGCTTCCTTTGAAAACAGAGCTTCTGACCTTGCTTCTTCCGACAATTAGGGAGGTGTACAGACAAAAAACTGAGTTCCTGTTTTTGGACGAAATACAGGGCATCCCTCAATGGAGCAAGTGGGTGAGGAGGATTTATGATAGCGAGGGTGTAAGAATATTTATCTCAGGTTCTTCCTCAAAGATGTCATCCAGGGAGATCCCCACTGAACTAAGAGGCAGGTTTATTGAGGTTAAGGTATTTCCACTCTCGTTCAAGGAGTTTCTAAGTTTTAACAACCTAGAATTTGATTTTAAAACGATAGAGCATTCAAAAAATAAAAAAGCCGAGCTCCTGAATGCCTTGAATGAATATCTTGAATACGGCGGTTTTCCTGAGATTGTTCTTTCAGGAGAAGAAAGAAAGGTTGAAATTGCGCAGTCCTATTACCAGACCCTCGTAAGGAGGGACATAATAGAGCGGTTTAAGCTAAAAAATGAGGAGGGGTTAAAAGCCCTATTAAGGCTTCTCCTTGGCTCAACAAAGTACTCAATAAGCAAGCTGTACAATACTCTAAAGAGCCTAAATTATGATATTGGCAAGGGCACACTTCAACGCTACATCAGCCATATCGAGGATTCATTCTTTATGTTCAGTGTTCCCGTCTTTTCCTATAAGGTTAAAGACCAGATGCAGTACCCTAGGAAGCCCTATTTTATTGATACGGTCTTCATTAGTAAGATATCTACAAAATTCACCAAGGCGTATGGTAGGTTATACGAGAACCTTGTCGCTGTGGAACTCAAAAGGAGGGATAAAGAGTTCTATTACTGGGAGGGCAATCATGAAGAGGTTGACTTTGTTGTAAAAGACGGGTTAAAGACCAAGCAACTAATTCAGGTATGCTATGATGCCAGTAACCCTGAGATTAAGAAAAGAGAGCTCAGAGCCTTGCTAAAAGCAAGCAGAGAACTGAAGTGCAGGAATTTGATCATCATAACGGAAGATGAAGAATGCCAAAGAGACGCTGCCTGGTTTGGAATAAAAAGAAGGGTAAAGTTTCAGCCACTATGGAAATGGTTGGTTGCATAAAGATGGCCTTAAAAGGAGTCAAAAGCTCGCCTTGCTGCAAATCTAGCGCGCCACGCGAGAAGAGAGCGAGCATGCTCGCGTGCTTTGTGCGGGCAAGCTTTTGACTAACCGAGGTAAAAGAGCAGGTTATTCAAAAGCCTCAACACATCACTCCCTTCTCAGCACCCCGGTTAACCCAATGCAGGCTCATCTCGTGCTTGTACATAAGGTGTCTTATGTAGGGTTCTATGTATAGGGTGTCGCTGCCGGCAAGGGCAGCAATGTTGCTCAGGTTTTTTTGTTTCATACTTTGTTTCATACTCATCCCCTCCAAGCGTATTTTAAGTAGCTCTGTTTTAATGCAGCCCTGCTGACCATCACGTTTTTGCCCCTTTTTTCGCCTTTGTTTCGCCCTTGGCTGGGGCTCAGCAGAGGCGTTGCATTATCCATGCATTGCCAATAGATTCTCCTTGGAGGCGCGCTTATAAATAGGCTGTGAAAGCCTCTTACAGAACAAACTTACAGAAGAATCTTCCACAAGTTTTTTAAACCGTTGTTTTCAGCCATCAGTGGGATGCTAGATTTTGTATACAGCCCTAGATGGTTCTGCGGAAACGAGATCATAATAGACATAGTCAGCATACTTGTGCTCTTCCTCATAGGCTTCTTCAGCTTCACGTACTACCGCATTAAAAGGAAGCGCGAGCACCTCTCACTGGCATCAGCATTCCTTATGCTGAGCCTGGCCCTTATATTTAAGACTCTAACAAACTTCACAGTCCTATACCATCTGCTGGAGACAAAGCGCATAGGCCTTATAACCATAACATACGAGATTGTGAAGTCATCTGACATTCCATTCTATGCAGGCTTTCTGCCATACAGGCTGCTCACACTCCTCGGCCTTTACATGCTCTACTCAATCTACCACAAGCAATCAAGAACAACAGCCTTTGTCATAATCTACCTCCTCTTCGTCTCAACCTACTTCAGCTACTCTGCATACTATGCCTTCCACCTGACAGCGCTGACACTGCTCGCCCTCATAACAGTTGAGTACTTCAAGAACTACAGGAAGGGCAGGGGCAGGGCAGCGATGGTGCTCACATTAAGCTTCGCACTTATCACAATAAGCCAGGTCTTCTTTATATTCCTTAATTTACACACCATCTTTTACGTCATTGCAGCACTTATGCAGCTTGCAGGGTACTCTGGGCTTCTTATAACCTTCATAATGGTGCTCATCTATGGCAAAAAAAAGAGATAAGCTTGGGATAATCAGTGATATGCTTGCCTCA
Organism: Candidatus Woesearchaeota archaeon CG08_land_8_20_14_0_20_47_9; assembly: GCA_002763335.1. Lineage (GTDB taxonomy): Archaea > Nanobdellota > Nanobdellia > Woesearchaeales > CG1-02-47-18 > CG1-02-47-18. The sequence goes on from PEYS01000203.1 coordinate 2,775, forward strand.
ATCCAGGAGAGAAACGGTGTGATTAAGCCAACACACCTGATGTACAGGTCAAACCTCTCGCATGCTCAATTGAAATCCTACCTTGAGGAGCTAGTTGGTAAGCGCCTAGTTGAGAGGATACAGAAAAATGAGTACGAGTATATCTCGATAACAAACAAGGGCTGTGCATTCCTGCAGAAGCTAAAGGAGATCAACGAGTTTGAGAGGACATTCGGTATCTAGGGGGGAGATGCCTCAACCTATGCGGCATGGTCGAGTTTGCTAAATACAAGGCAAACAAGACTGACTTTGAGGAGATTGTTGGGATGGCGAAGGCAGTGGTTGAGATGCTGAAGGAGGCTGGATTTGAGCGATAATTCACTCAAGGTAATTGTAAAATCTTAAGGGCTGCCAAGATTCTTTAGGTTTGCAGACTTGACAAAAACCAGGAATATACGTCTTCTGTATCATGAATCGTGCAAATATTCTTATCTTTGTCAAGTCCACGATCAATTCCTTTATCATGATGAATTATTGCATGAAATCCGGAGTAATGCAGAGGCTCACGCAAACACATTAAAGAGAGTTCTCCAATATCAAACCTCACAAAAAGGTCATGAGTGATTATTAGATTTTTGCTTACTGGTCTTTCGTCAATCTGTAGCAATTTGTCAGTGCACTCCTTGAAGAAAGCGTTAAACATATCCTTACTAAAATCCTTCTGAGCATGCTTGTAAAATTCAGTGAATACATGAGGGGTAATTATCAGCCTTAATTGTCTTGCTGGCAAACCTGAAATAAATGCGACTAAAGCCTCAAAATGGATAGCTTGGTAATCGATGCAGCTTAAAAAATTAGTTTTGTTCCTTTTGTCATAAGCCCCATATAAGAGAAGCATCAGTGGCCCGTTATCAATGAAAATGCCTTCTCTGAAGAATCTCTTGTAGTTGGAGGTATTCAGTGATAAATCAATCTTCATTTTTCTCCAATTCCTTGACTTCAGAGACAACCCCTTCTCTGTTCACGAGCAATTCATAGCGGACCCTATTTTCACTTCCAAATCTCTTATCGAAACTGCAAATAACTACCCAAGTGTCAGATTCTGACTCCTTTCTTATTGAATGTATCCTAAAGTGAAGGTATGATAAGGAAGGGTGCAGGGTTATAAAGTAATCTGTAACTATCTTTGAAACTTCCCTCGCATCCTCAATGGAAACTGCCTTTCCCTTTTTCAGGGCTATTCCAGACTTCTTAGCTACCTTCATTGGCATCTCCTCAACATTTTCAGCAGGTATTCTGCCTTTGGATGTCCTTTCCTTATTGCCTGCCATTGTAATCATGCTCAGTCTTGACAGATGTGCTATCATGTTTATAAAGTTTTACGCAGAAAATCCGTGATTTTTCCGAAAACAGTCAAAACTTCGCTGGTTAACTCACGCTTAATGCACCCTTCCTCTCCCACACTACAACACCCTTCTTTACCAAAACTTAATATAAATCAAATACCACCCGGTGTAACATGCACTTCCTCGGCTGCTCAGGTTGGTACTACGGAGATTGGGAGGGCTTGTTCTACCCAGAGGGCATGCCTAAAAGCAAGTGGCTCGAGTTTTACGCCACCAAATTTAACACTGTAGAGGTGAATGCCACGTTCTACCGATTTCCATTCCCGAATATGGTAAAGGGGTGGTATGATAGAACTCCAAAGGATTTTATATTCACGCTAAAAGGGAACAGGCAGATAACTCACGTGAAGAAGCTGAATGATGTGAAGGATTTAGTCAACTCATTCTACAGGACAGCAGACCTCCTCAAGGAGAAGCTCGGCTGCATACTATGGCAGCTGCCCCCAAGCCTAAAGCTAAACCTTGAGAGGCTGGAAGGCTTCTGCAGTGATCTGGACAAGGATTACAGGAATGTGATTGAGTTCAGGCACAGCTCGTGGTACTGCGATGAAGTATATAAGCTGCTAAAGCGCAATAAGCTAGGCTTCTGCGTTGTTTCAGCCCCGAAACTGCCTGAGGAGGCAAAAGTAACCTCAGGATTTGCTTACATAAGATTCCACGGCAAGGAAGGCTGGTATAACTACAACTACAGCCATGAAGAGCTCAAGAGATGGGCTGACAAGATAAAACTGCTAAAGGCAAAGGACATCTACTGCTACTTCAACAATGACTATAATGCCTATGCGGTTAGTAATTGTGAGGTGCTGAAGAGGCTATCTGCCACCCCCTCGCCACACTGTAAGGCTTCATACTAATCACCAATAACCTGTCTTGTGCCTCATTGCTCAGGACCTACCAGCTCCACCACTGCCTCAGAATGGGGGGTCTGCGGAAAAAAGTCGAACAATGCAGCACTCCTTATCCTGTAGCCCCTGAATTTAGGTATATCCTTTGCGAGCTGTCTGATGTTGCATGAGACGTATATTATTGCCTCTGGCTTTAGCGCATTTAGCTGCTGTATTGCCTTCGGGTCCATGCCACTCCTGGGTGGATCTGTGATTACAAACAATTGCCCTGGCAGAGTCAATCTTCTTAGCTGCCTTGCATCAAGCTGTACAGCCTTTACATTCCCTGCCATGTTCTCCCTAATATTCATGTTTGCAGCATCCACTGCCTGCTTGAATTCCTCAACAATTGTGACATTCTTAAACAGATTGGCATTAATAATGCCAAAGCAGCCTACACCGCCATAGAGATCAAGGAGGCATGCTTGCCGTGTCTCATAGCCTTGCAGCACCCCCTGGCAGTATTCATGCATCCTTTCAGCCATCCCGTGGTTGTTCTGGAAGAAGCCCTGGACATTATACCAGAGCCTTCTGCCGAGGTAGACCTCGCTGATCATATCCTTGCCCTTGACAACAAAGTAATCATCATAAACACTCAGGTCTGAGTCTGGAGGGACACGCGTTACAATGATGTTGTTTGCACTTGCCTTCTCCGCAAATTCCTTGATCTGCGCAATCGCATCAGCCAGCCTTGCGGAGGAGTCGTTTAAGACAAATGACACTGAAGAATCCCTGTTTGCAGTCCTTATAACAGCATACCTGAATGTGCCTGTATGCCTCTTTATGTCAAAGGCGTCAACTCCGGTAAAGAAGCCTCTGATCTCGCCAATGAGGCTGTTAATGCCATCATCAGCAATTGCGCAGCGCTCAACATCTATGATGTTCTGCCATCTACCCCTCTGCCTAAGGCCAAGTCCGCCTGGGTGGAAGAGCATATCCATGCGGTTCCTATAGCTATAGGTGCTGCCTGAAAAAACCTTTATGCTGTCAAAGCTAATTGCACTCGCAAATCTTTTTTTCTTGCCCTCAATCTGTGCCTCATAAGGCAGTTTCTGCAGTGTGCAGCCCCCGCATCTATCGAAGTAGGGGCATAATGGTTTAGTCATCCTACTTGTTTGGGTAATAACTGCCTTTAATAAACATGCTGCCGATACATTTTTATAGCACTCAGCCTAAGATAAGCGCAATGTACGAGATCATAATAGGCAGGGATGACGAGGACAAGCGCAAGTTTGGGGTAGAGGGAACAGTGCTCCTTGCAAAGCACTATGTGAGGATGGGTGCAACTGCATCGCTCTCAAACCCGATCTACATGGATGTCATAAGGCCACATGTTGTGTTTATATGCGGCAAGCGTGGGAGCGGCAAGAGCTATACGATGGGGGCGCTTGCTGAGAGCATATCATCGCTTCCCCACGATATATCCAGAAACCTCAGTGTGATTATCCTAGATACCATGGGCATATACTGGACAATGAAGTACAAAAACGAGAGGGACACTGAACTCCTTGCAGAATGGGGGCTTAAGCCTGGGTCAATAAAGATGAACATCTACATCCCAGCAGGCTTCTACGATCGCTTCAAGGAGAGTGGAATGCCTGCTGACATGCCATTCGCAATAAGGCCTGGAGAGCTGAACCCTACAGAGTGGTGTATGACCTTTGAAATTGACCAGAACAAGCCCATCGGGGTGCTTATTGAGCAAACAATCCACAAACTGAGAAAGGCAAAGGAGAACTACTCAATCGCAGATATCATCAGGCTGATACGCTCAGACAAGAAGGCAGAGCAGGCTGTGAGGGATGCTGCTGAGAACAGGTTTATGAATGCCCAGTCCTGGGGGCTGTTCTCAGACAAGGCAACCCCGATAAAGGAGCTTGTGACTGCAGGCCTGGTCTCTGTTGTTGACATAAGCTGCTACGCAACATCAGAGGGCGGTTCAAGGGTTAAGGCCCTTGTTATAGGCATCCTCGCGCAGAAGCTCTTTGCCAACAGGATGGTTGCCAGGAGGAGAGAGGAGTTTGACGAGCTCCACGCAACCATGAGCCTTGGCTCAGAGGATGCAGATGAGAAAAATGAGCTCCCGATCACCTGGGTGCTGATAGATGAGGCTCATGAGTTCCTGCCAAGGCAGGGCAATACTGTTGCAACGCAGCCGCTTCTAACCCTTCTAAGAGAGGGTCGCCAGCCAGGCATTGCCCTTGTGCTTGCAACCCAGCAGCCAGGCAAGATACATACAGATGTGATGACGCAGTCAGACATTGTTATATCCCACCGCATAACCGCAAAGATGGATGTGGATGCCTTGGGCACGCTTATGCAGAGCTACATGCGCCAGGGCCTTGACGCAGCAATTGACGAGCTTCCCAGCCTTAAGGGGGCAGCAGTAATATTTGACGACACCAATGAGCGCATATACCCTGCCAGAATAAGGCCGAGGGTAACATGGCATGGAGGGGCATCTCCAACAGCAATAAGAAAAAAGAAGGAGATATTTGATTTTTAGTTATTGGTTATTGGTTTTTAGTAAGAGTCCAAAAACCAACGACCAATATTCACCACAGTCAAGGGGTCAATTAGTTTAATTAATCAGGGGGTATTTAGCTGCGACAGGCGAGATCAATGACCAGGGTTGTGCTTCCAGGGAGCTTTATGATTATAGGCATGTTTGGCTTTGTCTTCTCAGCAGTCTACACCATGTCAGGAAGGCTTACCCCTACTTGGGGCTTTACCTTCTGCCTTACATTCCTGATAATGTTTATTGCCTCTGTGGTTTCTATAACGCCTGGGGAGGTTTGAGAGGCAGAGTAGTAAGCCTTGGGATTCTGGTTCTTAAACCATAACAATGAAAACTTTGAATAACCTCGACTTCCTAGCTCAGTCGGTATTCAAAGCCCTCCAATGTTTGAACACACATAAATATTATTATAACTGGAACAACAAGTGATGCAAGCACAGCAATTAACATCAAGGCGCCTAGATTTTTTGATACTCAAAAGTTCGTGGGTAGCTCGCCC
>PEYS01000180.1 GCA_002763335.1 Candidatus Woesearchaeota archaeon CG08_land_8_20_14_0_20_47_9
AACTTTTGAGTCCGAAAATCTGCGTTTCGAAGCGAGGGGTGTAAAGCCCCGACTTTTAAGTCGGGGATAGCCCCGAGCAGCAGATTTTCGTTACAGTCATTCCATCGGTGTACTCACGAGCGTTCGATTCCATTCGGCCACGAGAAATCCAAGCGCTTTGGCTTGCCTTACGGCAAGTACGAGAAGACCTTCGGTCTTCTGGACTTACCTTCGGTAAGAGTCAAAAGCTCGCTCGGAAGGCGAGCTTTTGACGTTCAAAAATTCGCCGTGCAGAAGCGAGGGGCGTAAAGCCCCGACTTTTAAGTCGGGGATAGCCCGGCAGGCGAATTTTTGTTACTTAGAGGGCGTCTACACGCCGCTTATATAGCTTTTGAAAGGGTGATTTGATGGATCTGAATGATAATGAGAAGAAGCTGCTTATAAGGCTGCTGGAGCGATACCTAAGGGAAGTAAAGGGAAACGAGAAGCTGACTGACCAGTCAATAGCTATGCTTGCAGCAGAGGGCAAGCTAGAGGAGTTTCTTGAAAGGGTAATTGAGAAACTGAAGTGAAATGACATATTTAATTTGGTGTAATGAAGAATGGTAGAGTGCTTCAACCCAAAGACCATAGCGATAGTAACTGACGAGAATGACATGGCTGGCAGAAACATAAAGACATGCCTGCTGAGACAGTTTTCCTTTGACAAAGAGGATTGCTTTGATAACAATCCTGTGTACGAGCTTGAAGAGGGCTTCTGCGCTAGGAAGGTGGGGATCTACACATCAAACACTGAGACCATATTCTGCAATGATATTGACAGGGCAATAGATGCAGACCTCTTTATCTTTGCAACAGTGCACAAGAGCAATGCAGGCATAGCCTCGTTATCTGTTCACGGCCTTGGTAACTGGGGGGATTATGCTGATTATGGTGGAAGGCCGAGAGAGCTGTGCCCAGCGCCTGCAATCTTCCTCATGGAAGGGCTGATAAGGCTGAGCGAGCTTGCAGACAGCAAGGGAGAGGCTTTTGACTATGATGTTGTGCAGGAGGCAACGCATCACGGGCCGTTTTTAAGCAAGCCCGCCATGTTCATTGAGATTGGCTCTAGTGAAGAGCGATGGAATGACCCCAATGCTGGAGAGGTTGTTGCAGAGACAATTATGCATCTTGTGAAGCTCGACACGAACAGGGCAAATGTAAGGGTGGGCCTTGCCATAGGGGGTACGCACACAACAACCAACTTCAAGAAGCACATACTTGCAAGAGAGTTTGCAATTGCTCATTGCTGCCCAAAATATGCCCTTGAAAGCCTGAACGAGGCCATGATAAGGCAGGCCATGAGCAGAACAGAGCCTGAGTGCAAGCTGATAGTTCTTGACTGGAAAGGGCTTAAGAAGGAGAAGGCCCGCATAGTTAAGATTCTTCAAGATTCTGGGATTGTGTATGAGAGGCTAGACAGTCTTCAGTCTTGAGCTTTCACGCTATCGGGGGTGGGGGTTGGCGAGGGCTTTTAAGCCCATTAAATGATTGGGTGGGGAAGCTATAAAAATCAGATTTTAGCCAAAAGCAATCTATTTTCTCTTTCTCGGCCTCCCACGCCCCCTCTTTGGTTTTGGGGCATTATCTTCACGACCTTTAAAAGCCCCTGCCTTAGGGTATGGCTCAAAGCGGCCCCACCAGAACATGCAGCGATGGCAGAAGTAGCCCCAGACACCGAGCTTCCTTACGGAGAGCAGCTCCTTGCAGCGGGGGCATGCCCTTGATGTGAATTCTACTAGTT
>PEYS01000142.1 GCA_002763335.1 Candidatus Woesearchaeota archaeon CG08_land_8_20_14_0_20_47_9
GGCATTCCTTGATAATTTTCCAGGCAATGTAAATCAGGCAAGGGCCTCAGAGGGCATTATCAATATCAGCCTGGTTATCTATTTTAATGCCAGTAAGGATACAATAATTGGGAGGCTCACCGGCAGGCTTACATGCAGGAAGTGCGGCGCCATATACCACGTTAATAACATACCTCCAAAGAAGGATGGCGTATGCGATAAATGCGGCGGAGAGCTCTATCAGCGAGCTGATCAAACGCCAGGGGCCATTGAGCAACGCCTAAAGACATACAGCAAGGAGCTAATGCCCCTCATTGAGTACTTCAAGGGTAAAGGCTTGCTTGTTGAGGTTGACAGCAACCCGCCTATTGATGAGGTTGATCGCATAATCAAGCCTGCATTGAAGGCGATAAAGCGGGCCGTGAGAGATAAGACTGCTATTGGCTTTGACGTCAGAAAACCTTAAACACCGAGCCGAGCTTTAGGCGAAGGCGGGTGTGTTCAGGGTTTTCTATAGCGAAGAAATAAGGTGACGATTCATGGGAGAGAAGATGGTTGATAAGATCCTCAGGATTATGAAGAATCCTGAGCAGATCAGGAATATATGCACGAGTGCCCATATTGACCACGGCAAGACAACATTCTCAGACAACCTCATTGCTGGAGCGGGCATGATGTCTGAGGACCTCGCAGGAAGGCAACTCGTCTTGGACTTTCATGAGGATGAGATCTCGAGGGGGATAACAATTGACGCTGCAAACATCTCTATGGTGCATGACCTTGAGGGCAAGGAGTATTTAATCAACCTTATTGACACCCCTGGCCATATTGACTTTGGCGGCGACGTCACAAGGGCGATGCGTGCAATTGACGGCACAATACTGCTATGCTGCGCTGTTGAGGGCGTAATGCCGCAGACAGAGACCGTGCTCAGGCAAGCAGTTAGGGAGCGCGTCAAGCCTGTGCTCTTCATAAACAAGACAGACCGCCTGATAAAGGAATTAAGGCTTACACCAGAGCAGATGCAGGATAGACTTATCAAGATTATAAATTCTGTGAATCAGTTCATAAGGGATATTGCTGAGCCGGAATTCAGAAATAGCTGGCAGGTCAATGTCAATGAGGGGAGCGTTGCCTTCGGATCAGCATTCCACAAGTGGGCCCTCTCAATGCCTTTTATGAGGGCCAAGGGCATTACATTCAAGGATGTTATTGACGCCTATGAGAGCGGTGACGAGGCTCGCATTAAAGAGCTGGCAAAGAAGGCCCCTCTGCACAGGGTTGTTCTGAACATGGTGATCAGGCACCATCCGAACCCTGTGCAGGCTCAGAAGTACCGCATACCAAAGATATGGAGGGGTGAGCCTGAGAGCGAGATTGGCAAGGCCCTTATGAACTGCGATCCTAATGGGCCTGCTGCATTTATATGCACGAAGATCGTTGTTGATAAGCATGCTGGCGAGATAGCGGCTGGCAGGCTCTTCTCAGGAACACTCACAAGCGGCCAGGATGTCCACATGATTATGTCAAAGCGCATTGTCAGGCTGCAGCAGATATCAGTCTATAACGGTGCAAAGCGCGAGACTGTTGAGAGCGCACCTGCCGGAAACATTATTGGACTTGTGGGCTTGAAGGGGGTCTTCTCAGGGGAGACTGTTTCAAGTGTCGCAGATATGGAGCCCTTTGAGGCTATAAAGCACATATTCGAGCCCGTAATAACCAAGGCGATTGAGGCAAAAAAGCCCTCTGACCTTCCAA
>PEYS01000053.1:0-1585 GCA_002763335.1 Candidatus Woesearchaeota archaeon CG08_land_8_20_14_0_20_47_9
AGCTCCTCACAAGCTGCCCGGATTTAAGGCTTACAATCAACCTCTCCCTTGACGGTCTTGAAGAAACGCATGACTATCTGCGCGGCGTGAAGGGCAATTTCAATAGGGTTATGGAGACTGAAAAGGCTTTAAGATCAGTTAAGGCAGCCTATCCCGGCAGGCTAACTGTAAACGCCCAGACTGTTGTATCCAGCTATAACCTTGATGAGATGCCCAGGCTTATTGAATACGTCAGGAGGAACATGAGGGTTGACTACCACTCATTTGAGCTTATGAGGGGGGATTACAGGGATAAGACACTGAAGCCATTAACAGGGAAGCAGATGAAGAGATACATTGAGCTTAATCTTGAGAATGATAATTACCATCTTTCCAGGCACTTCAGCCAGCTGGCTAGGAGGTACTTCCTGGAGAAGAAGATGTACTTCTACAACATGCAGGCCAAGGTTATTAAGGGGCGTAAGCTCCCTCTATGCTGCCTTGCTGGCAGGGTTATTGGGGTGATTGAGCCGAACGGGGATGTAAGGCTCTGCGAGCTACTTGAGCCTGTTGGTAATCTCAGGAAGAGCGCCTACTCATTCAGAAGCATCTGGAGGAGCAGGAAGGCAAGGGAGCAGCGCCAGATGATCTGCAAAACAAGGTGCAGCTGCACACACTGTGTGTTTCTCTACGCAACAATTGAGCACTCGCCGAGAATTGCGCTCTGTGACCTGCCAATGAGGGCTGTTAAGAGCAGAGGTGATTAGTCATGCAGAAGAAGAGCGCAAAAAAGGCATTGAAGCTATCTGTCATCGTCACCACCCACAACAGGGCTGATGCCCTTGAGATGTGCCTTAAGGCCCTTGCAGACCAGAGCTATCCAAAGCCAGGGTTTGAGGTGATTGTGATAGATGACGGCTCTAGTGAGGAGACAGGGCAGCTTGTCAAGGAGCTTGCATCATCCCTGCCAATTAGGATAAGATACTCCTACCAGGAGCATATGGGCAGGTCAGGTGTCTCAAAGGCAAGGAATAAGGGCATTACAGAGGCAAAGGCCAGGCATGTGCTTATAATGGGTGATGATATCATTGCCAGCAGGGAATTTCTAATGGAGCATATGCGGATTCATGAGGAGCATAAGAATGCTCACAAGGCTAATATGGATAAAGGGGAAGTCATTGAGAGGGGAAGTGCTGTGCTTGGCCTGACAGAGTGGCATCCTAAGCTCAAGGCAACTCTGTTTATGAACTTCCTTATAAATGAGGGGCATCAGTTCAATTATAAGGGCATTAAGGATAGGAACAACTGCGGCTATGGAATGTTCTACACATCGAACATCTCGCTTGCAACCTCGTGGTTTACAGAGGAGCTCTTTGATGAGGAGATGTTTGCCCTTGAGGATGTTGAGCTTGGTTATCGCCTTGAGAAGAAGGGTTTGAAGATTGTGTTCAATCCAAGGGCACTAGCATACCATTACCACCCCATAACAGAGGAGCAGTTCTACAATAAGATCAGGAACACATCAATAAACGCAGTGCATATGTACAGGAAGTTCCCTGAGTTAAAAGATCTAAACGCATTAAGAACAAGGGCAAGGCTTGCCTCA
>PEYS01000053.1:1600-1718 GCA_002763335.1 Candidatus Woesearchaeota archaeon CG08_land_8_20_14_0_20_47_9
ATAATCAGGCTAACTCCCCTTATAAAGGCCCTGGGGCTTAAAAGGCAGGCCTGGACTGCTAATATAATATATAATTCTGCTGTTGGGATATTGGAGGGGATGGGAGTAAATTAGTAAG
>PEYS01000097.1 GCA_002763335.1 Candidatus Woesearchaeota archaeon CG08_land_8_20_14_0_20_47_9
CAGGTGTATCTACTGCACTGTTGCAGGCACAAGGCTGAAGATGAGATCAGCAGAATCTGTTGCAGGCGAAGTCAGAATTCTCAGAGAGAAATACGATATCCGAGTGATCTCGTTCTTTGACGAGACATTCACGCTCTCCAGGGAGCGTACACTAAGGCTCTGTAGGCTTATAAAGCCACTGGGCGTTAAATGGTACTGCAACACCAGGGCAAACCTGGTTGACAGGGAGCTTCTCGAGACAATGTACGGTGCAGGCTGCAGGGGCATATCCTTTGGCGTTGAGTCCGGAAGCCAGAGGATTCTTGATGCTGTAAGCAAGGGCGTAAGCGTAGGGGAGCAGGCAGAGGCGATAAGGCTTGCAAAGGCTGTTGGCATAAAGGTCTTCTGCAGCTTCATATTCGGGCTCCCTGGCGAGACCAGGGAGAGCATAGATGAGACAATAGGCTTTGTGAAGAGGAGCCTGCCAACATCTGCCCAGTTCAACGTGGCTGTGCCCTATCCTGGCACAGAGCTCTACAAACTAGCCAGAGAGAAGGGCTGCATAGAGAATGAGGACTGGAGGGCGCTATACCAGGACAGCTCTGTGATGAGTGTGGGTGAGCTAAGCCCTGGGGATCTTGATAATGCGAGAAGGCAGGCGTACAGGGCATTGTATTTCAACCCACGCTGGATACTCCAAAACATCCTCCACGTTGCTAGGCATACAGATGACTTCACCCTTGCAGCAAGGTACGTAGTGAAGATAATCAACAATTATTTTTTCCACAGGATGGTGCATGCCCACTAAGGTGAAAAGATGAAGATACTAATGACCACCAGCTTTTACCCACCCTTCCACATTGGGGGGGACGCGACCAATGTTAAGCTACTTGCCGAGGCCCTGTCAAAGGGGCATGAAGTGCATGTGCTGCATTCAATGGACGCCTACAATCTAAAGAAAAAAGAGAGGAGGAAGGTAGAGGATTCAGAGGGCATTTTAACAGTACACACCATGCACTCCCCACTAGGGAGGCTTGAGCCAATTATGAACTACTGCATTGGAAGCAGAAGCTACACGCTCAACTTTTTCAGACGCCTTGTTGAACAGGAGGGCTTTGATGTGGTGCACCACCACAACATCTCGCTTCTCGGCTATGGCCTACTGAGAAAGACAGGCAACTACAAGAACATCTACACTGCCCATGACTACTGGCTGATCTGCCCGAAATATGACCTCTTTGTAAATAAGGGCATATGCACAAAGAGGGCATGCATTGGCAACTGCCTTCCATGCTGCGCAGCACACAAGAAGCCTTATCAGCTCTTCAGGCATACCAGCGCATTCAACAGAGCGATTAAAGACATTGACACGATCATTGCCCCATCAGACTTTATGAAAGCCAGGCTTTCAAGACAGCTGAAGAAGAGGATTGAAACACTCCACTACTTTGTCCCGGAGCCTGCTGTTCAGGAAAGGGTAGATGGTGAGGAGTATTTTATCTATGCAGGGGTTCTTGAGCATCACAAGGGTTTAATGAACCTCGTAAAGGTTTTCTCAAGACTCCCTCACTTGAGGCTCTTTATTGCGGGAAGCGGAAGCCTTTACAGCAGGATCAAAAAGACAAAGACAAGGAACGTATTCCTCTTAGGCTGGAGGAATCACGATGACCTAT
>PEYS01000104.1 GCA_002763335.1 Candidatus Woesearchaeota archaeon CG08_land_8_20_14_0_20_47_9
CGCCCCTCGCTTCGAAACGCAGATTTTCGGACTCAAAAGTTCTCGCCCTAAAGGGCGGGGCTATACCCACGAACTTTTGAGCATTCATTCTTTGTAGGAACCTATGTGCTATAAGCTACGCAGTGGTGTATAAGTGTAAGAAGTACAGGTTTTCTTCCTCCTTCACAGAGTAGTCTTCAGGCGTCTTTACCCTGACCTTGATGAATCGTTTACCGCCCTCAGCCCTGAGAATATGGTTGTTAAAGCGCTTCTTGACATCCTTGCTTGAGGAGACGAGCAGGACCTCTGAGGAGTCACGTCGTATTGAAAAGGAGTCTATCTCTGAGATGTGGCTCTCTATCTTCCAGTAGAACTCTTCGAGGGCCTTGTGGGCCTCATAATCATCAAATAGCCAGATGCGCAGTATGATTTTCTTATATGGTTGTACCACCATCAGCTTTTTATCTGCAAATCCAAGCGCTTTGGCTTGCCTTACGGCAGGGGTCAAAAGCTCGCTTCTACAGCAAAGCGAGCTTTTGACAAACATAAGCACGGCCCTCGTCGATAAGACCATTAAGAATACTCAGCGCCTCCAGATAAGGATCGCATTCAGAATGAGAGATGTTCCGAGTAAGATAAAGACAGCAAGTTGAACCAAGCTTAGTGAAGAGGAAGTGTAGACCTCTCCGGATGTTCTGGATAAAGGTTGTTGAGACCCGCTATACGAAAGTAAAGAGGCATCGGCAGCCTCGCCTTTACCCCTATGGACATCATCCTCATAGGCAGGCCCCTCTGCCTCACTGACTGAGACAAATGGGGGCTTGTTCCCTCCTGTCTCTTTGTTTTCTCCTGAAGGCAGATCCTCTGAGTCTGGAAGGGGTATCCTCTCCATATACGAATCAACAGCCTCCCCGCATCCAGGGAGGAAGAGCCTTGCCTTGAGGATAATGAAGCCTGATCTGCCCTTGATAGAGAACTGTTTCCTCGAGTTCTTTGTGGTGTTGTACTTAGGGCGTATGATTTCCCCTTCACTGTTCTCTATCCAGTATTCGATCTTAAAGCTAGCTGCAGGCTCTTTTGGGTAAAGCCTGAAATAGAGGGTCTCTGGAGTCTTCTGCGTGCTAACCTCAAGATGATTTGTGCAATCTGCATAAGCCTGCTGGGGGAGCACTGGAGCTATTAGAACAGCTATCAGAATGAAAACCAGCGGTCTGGAGCAATGCATAGGGGGGTGAAGCAAGGCTCTGTTTTTAAGTAATTCCCCTGAAAAACCGGAAAATCAACGCTTCTGCTGAATGAGGTACGAAGTAGAAGCTGGACAAGCGAAATATTTAAATACCAGTTGTACTACTCAACAGTACGAACAATAAAAGATGATTGTTCAGTAATCACAGGGCAGGTGATGGTCATAATCAATCACAATCTATCACCTCTTTTTCCCGTGCAAATGCCCTAAAAGGGCATTTGCAAGGGTTTAATGATCACCTCTTTTTCCCACGGGGGGTTGCTTCGGCAGCCTCCCATGGGTTTTTATAAGAAAATCTTGAATACACTCGGCTTCATGGCTCTGTCGGCATTCAAGGTTTTCCACGTCAGAACTGCAGTTTTATGAGGTTAAGCTTTGAGTAACTTTTTATTGGTCGCAGACCAGTGAAAAGTTACGCTTATATACTTGATCTAAGTATCTGACAGAGGCACGCTATGAATTAGTGAACACCCACTGATACAAGATGATGAACAGAAGTAACTGACGAGCGTGCCCTTAATTTTCCACCAGATTTAAAAACAGCACTCACTAACAGCTTCTCATGGCAAGGATATTCAGGGAGAGGTTCAAGACCAAAAATGATGTCTTTGACAGCTTCACAGAGCGCACACTATTTGAGCTCGGCTGCAGGTTCAGCTTCGAATCCGAACAGCTCAGCCCAGTGTCAATAGGCAAGGAGGCAAACGTATTCTCAGTAAAGGCAAAGCCCATGAAGCTGGCAGTTAAGGTATACCGCCTCGAGGTATGTGACTTTAACAGGATGTACAACTACATAAGAACAGACCCCCGCTTTACAGGCCTGCAGAGTCAGCGCCGCAAGGTGATATTCGCATGGGCTCAGAGGGAGTACAGAAACCTCCTGAAGGCAAGAGAAGCGCAGGTATCTGCACCTACACCCATAGGTTTTCTGAATAACGTGCTTGTAATGGAGTTTATAGGCTCAGGGTCTGCTGCAGGTCCTGCTGCGCCGATGCTAAAGGACGCTACCCCTGATGATGCTGAGGGCTTTTTCAGGGAAACTGTCCTGTTGGTTAAGAGGCTATACAGGGCAGGCATGGTACACGGCGATCTCTCACACTTCAACATACTGAACTACAAGGGCAGGCCTGTCCTGATAGACTTCTCGCAGGCAACAGAGCTTAAAGACCCGCTGGCTCAGGAGAGGCTTATGCGTGATATAAAGAATATATGCAGCTTCTTTAAAAAGCTGGGTGTTGATGCGGGTGAAGATGATGTTCTTAGGAGGATTAGGCAGCAGTAGATTGAAGCATCCTTAAGCCAAAGCTGAGCATTAAAAACCAGAAAGCACAAATATTTAAAAACAAGCAATGTTCTCCTGAAGCCAGCCCCGCTTAGCTCAACGGCAGAGCGTTCGGCTGTAGATGCTGCCTGACAATCAGCATTGCTGGAATGGATGATGAGCAGCCAGCTGATCCCGAAAGGTTCGCGGTTCAAATCCGCGAGCGGGGATTTAGCCTACGTAGTTCAATGCGCTCTTATCGCGCTGTGTAACTGCCACCTTGCTCTGCTGCATTATCTGCTTTAGCTTGCCCTCAAGGCGCTTAGCAACATCCAGAAGCGGCTTGTAGTCAACCTTCAGGTCCAGGTATTTGTCAAGGGCCTCAACGATCTTTGCAGCAGCCTTGCTGTCAGGCAGGTTCATGTGGGTTTCAGCAAATATGCAGGTCACTGGCGTTGACTCTGCCTTCAGGAGCAGGGCAGAGGTAACACCCATGATGATGCCCTCCTTAAGCTGCTCTATGCCGAGCTTAGCGAAACGACCAGCCCTTCTTGGGTCAGCTGTATAGTAGAACATCTTTGACTCATCTATCTCAACAGATGAACCAACGCCCTCAAGGCTTATTATCTCCCTTGCCTTTAGATCCTTAGCAATCTTGAGTATGCTCTCTGACACCTTCCACTCAGTGCCTATTGTGCCACCAATCGCGTGCACAATAACAATGTTGTACTTCTTGTTATAGAATATGCCGAGAGGTTCAACAATCTTGCCCCCATGGATGGCAACTAGAGCAGGCATATCATCCTCAAGGATAATCTTACCTATCTGCTCTGTCTTAAGATGCTCTATCAGGAATTCAGTGGCGATAGTGCCAACCATCCCAAAGCCTGGAAAGCCGTCTATGATTATGGGAGACTTTGGTTTCTTCCTAAGCTTTACCTCCATCATATCACCCCTTGTATACACTGCAAAAATAGAAGGTTTGTTTATATATCTTTTGTTTTGGTAAGTGCCCTGATGTCAGTTTGTCAAAACATATAAAAAGCCTCATCAGTCTGTCCTGGCCTATGAAACAGCTTACCCCGCTTGAACAGGTGTTCAGCAGCATAAGGAGCAGGGGCCTTAATACATGGCTGGATAGGCTTACATTCTACTTCATATTTGTAATCTGGATCAGCGTTATCATAATATTCGGGGTGGCCTACTACTCCATGCCCGGGTCTACCTCTTTCCTGTATTCTAATGTAAACAGGGAGGTTGTGAGCTCCATCCAGGATGCGATATACTTCAGCTTTATAACAGCCACATCAACAGGGTTTGGAGACATAATCCCTTTTGGGCTGTTTAAGATCATAGCAATATGCGAGGTTGTCTTCGGGCTTCTGCTTCTTGCACTCGTCACCTCGAAGATAGTATCCGTAAAGCAGGACATGATTATCAGCGAGATCTACGAGATATCGTTAAACGAGAAGGTCAACAGGCTCAGGTCAGCCCTCTTCCTCTTCAGGCAGACCCTCAGCAGGATTATAAACAACATTGATGAAGGGGTGATGCGCAAGAGGGAGCTTGGCGAGGTGTACGTCTACTTCTCCTCACTTGAGGACACCCTGAACGAGATACGCCTGTTTATAACGAGGAAGCAGAGGAAGAGGTGTGCTGAGGGGATTAACAGCTTAAGCGTGGAGCTTCTGTTAACCAGCATTACTAGCTCCCTTGAGAAGCTTAACGAGCTGATAGCAGCCATGAATGAGGCTGGGCTTGAGTGGAGGAAGGACTCTACATTGGAGCTTATAAAGAGGAGCCTTGATGCTGCCGAAGGCATATTCGCTAGCGTAGATTCTTCAGGAGAGCTTGGGAGTGCTGTAAGTGACCTTAGGGCAAGGAAGACAAGGGCTGTTTCCAGCATAAGGGCTGGCCTGAAACAGCCAGGGGAGCCTGCTGCAGAAAGGTAGCAGAGGAGGGTTTAAAAAGCGTAACTTTACACTGGTCTGCGACCAGTGTAAAGTTACGCCTCGTTTAACAGCTTATTGAAGCACGTTTGATAGAAGCTAGATCATCAAAAGCTCGGCCACCACCCCCAGTCTGTGACGGGGGGTGGTGGGCGAGCTTTTGACAAAGATTTAAAAAAGCATGTGCCTTACCAATCCTAATAATGCAAAAATCAGAATTCTACTTTCATGAGAAGCAGGTAATAGTTAAGAGCCGCGGCAGAATCTGCCAGAACCCTGAAGAGTTAACCCAAACCGAGATATTCAGGACAGTCGTAGCAAGATATCTAGAATTCCTTAAGGGGAAAGACTCCTATTTATTAGGAGTATTCCCACCAGACATGACAGAAGATGGAAGGGAAGGCGCTATAATCAGGCTTCTCAGCCTGCTTACCAGGTACACTAAGGACACTATAATAAGAAACCACCCTGAATTAAAGGGCTTCTTTGCAGACACCTACACTCTTAACCAGTTTGTGGAGAACCTGTATAATTACTGGCGTAGCTTTGAGCGGTTTTTTGTGTATTATTCTGACAGCGAGTTGAAGGATCCCCCCCATCTAAAGCCATACTTGGCGTTCAACGAGACAGTGGAGCACCTCAACAGGCTTGTGCGGCAAACCTATAGGGAGGTATGCGAGAATATAACCCTCGACCATCCCAGGATATACAGACAGCTCCCGGCAGGCTTCCAGGTAGGCCTTATTGTTGCTGAAGAAGACTGGCAGGTTCCTGGAGGCCCTTATTCCATATTAAGCTGTATCCCCTTTATCAAACGGGTTCTTATCACCCCTCCCCTGATCATAGACCCGCCTATGAACAAGAGAGACGGCCAGTTTGAGAAGGTCGCTTCAAACCCGCTAGACGAGGTTAGAATAAACACCGACGAATGGCTGTGCTACCCTGCAAAGGTCGGGGAGCTCGTCATATTCTTTTTCTTCCATAATAGGCATATAGGACTCGGAACAGCCCTGGCAAACCTCTTTGAATTAGCCCGGGATGAAGAGCTTAAAAGAAAGCCAGATGCCATATATGTATACGGCGTAGATGAGGAAGCGCTAAGAGGGTTTAATTCTAAAACTGTCTTCTTTGATGACGAGGAAAACAACCTCTTTGTAGCTGCAGTTCCAGGAAAAGACATCTTTAGTTATTTTGGGTATGTCAAGAAGATGATTCTAACCCTGCATAATTCAATCATGATGAAGCGGGGGAGGCTGCCTGTTCATGGTGCTATGGTAAGCATAAGCCTGAAAAACGGGAAGTCAGCTAACATAATCCTCCTGGGGGATACTGGCACCGGCAAATCCGAGTCGCTAGAAGCCTTCCGCGTTATTGGAGACAGCCATATAAGGGACATGACAATTGTATTTGATGACATGGGCTCCTTGGAAATCTCAGAAAACAGCAGGATAATGGCTTACGGTACTGAAACAGGGGCGTTTGTAAGGCTGGATGACCTTCAGCCGGGATTTGCATTTGGTAACATCGACAGATCCATAATCATGAGCCCTCAAAAGGTTAATGCGCGTGCTGTCCTGCCCATTACAACGTTAAAGAACGTCCTTCAGGGGTATCCTGTTGATTTCCTGCTGTATGCAAATAATTATGAGGAGGTAGATGAGGCTCACCCATTTTTTGAAGAGTTTTGTTCTGCAGATGAAGCAATCAAGGTCTTCAGAGAAGGTGCAAGGATGGCAAAGGGAACAACCACTGAGAAAGGGCTTGTTCATGCCTACTTCGCAAACATATTCGGGCCCCATCAGTACAGGGAGCTTCATGAAAAACTGGCAGAGAAATTCTTTGAGGCCTTTTTCTCCTCAGGGGTGAGGGTGGGGCAGCTCAGAACAAGGTTGGGTATTCCCGGCCTTGAGAAGAGAGGCCCTGAAAGCGCTGCTAAGGCTCTCTTAGAGGTGGTGTCAAGGGAATAGCCCGATAGCCCCGCGCGGATTCGAACCGCGGTCCCCGGCTCCAAAGGCCGAGATGATTGGCCACTACACTACGGGGCTAGAGCGCTCTGACGTCTAGAAGAGGCAAAGGGCTCTTTTTAAAGTTTGTGAGGGCTTTGAACACCTCGACTTCCTAACTCGCCCTCGGGTTCAAAGCCCTCAGATGTCAATCAAGCTTAAACTCACAAAACTGCAGTTCCGACATCAGAAAACCTTGAATACCGACAGAGCCATGAAGCCGAGTGTACTCAAGGTTTTCTGTCTTACATCAGCCCTCTAACCCAGCCCTCCAGATTACCAGTCTTTTGCCGTCCTTCTCAATATATGCTCCCCTGTAGGGTTTTGATAATGCCCTTATTTTCCTGTATACCTCTTCGATACTTTCTTTATCAAGATCAATCCTGTTGTTCTTTAAGCTGGGCTTTTCAAAGACAGTGGCTTTTGAGCTGTCCTGTGGCATTCTGGGGGCGGTTCCATCTGCAATCATCGGAATGTATTTAGAGATTAACTTTTTGCCTCCAACAATGCATTTCTCATACACCTCTGCTGCGTGGTCAGTCTCCTCAATCCTAAACCACTCCTGCCCTATTATATCCCCATCATCAAGCCCTTCACTGATATAGAACATGGTTATCGCAGATTCCCTGAAGCCTTGCATTATTGAATTGATTAGGGGAGCAGGCCCTCTCCCTTTAGGCAATGGTGTCGGGTGGAATCCGATAACCCCCTTTGGAGGGATATCTATTATCCCCCTCCTGATAATTTGCCTCCAGCCGCACATCACAATTAACTCTGGCGACACCCTTTTAATAAGGTTCTTTTCCTCATTTATGTTGCCTATCTCGAATACATCTATGCCGAAACCATACCACTTCTTCACATCCACAGAATCATACATAACTGTTGTAGCATTTTCTCTTAGGGTTATTATTGCTTTGATATTGCTCTCTCTGATCTTGATCGCTTCTTTCAACATCTCCAATCCAAAAATGTTTGCAGATAACCATACGATTTCCATCTTACCAGAAACTCCTAATCATCATAAAAGCCTCTGCATACCTCCAGCAGACCTCTGAGCCACGCTTCTGAGCCCAAATCCTTATGCCCTCGGGGCTTCTCGGATGCGGATAGGATTTTACCTCAGAGCGGTATTGTAAAAACGCCTCAAGAAAATTAGCCAGGAATCCCATAGCACAGACGCAGGGCGTCTGTGCGTGCCTTTAGGCATGGGATGAATGGCGGAATCTTTTTCTCTAAT
>PEYS01000202.1 GCA_002763335.1 Candidatus Woesearchaeota archaeon CG08_land_8_20_14_0_20_47_9
CAAATGACATTAGAGGGCTCTGACTCGCTGGAGAGTCAGTCAGAGCCCTCTTTTCAAAACTTTTAAATAACCCCTTCAGCAACCAGGCCTTATGGATGCTATTCTACAGGCCAGGGAAAAACTGCTTGCGGTGGACTGCCTTAAGGTCTTGAAAGAGAACCTCACATTCAAGGAACTCTCAGAGGAGGTGGATATGCCTCCAGGGGTGCTTAACAGGTACATAAACGGATATGTTCTCCCGAAGAATTCGCGGGCAAAGAGCATAATAGAGGCCTTTATTAAGGAGAGAATGAGCAGGATTCTGACAGAGGAATCATGCTGTGAACGTTCAAAGGTAGTGATTACCTCAACCATACTCTCACAGCCCTTCCTCCTGGAGCTTATCTCCTTCAGGGTTAATGAGCTCTTCTGCGATGAGAAACCAACCAAGGTGCTAACCATTGAGGTTGACGGCATACCCCTGGCTGTTAAGGTAGCGGATTTTCTGGGGGCAAGGAGCATTTACGCAAAGAGGAAGCAAGAGGCCAGCCTACATGGGCACTACACCTCAAATAATGACCACTCTCACAGGTCTGTTGCCACCCCACTCTACCTGCCGAAGGAGCTCCTGAAGAGGAATGATTCTGTGCTTATTGTAGATGACGTGGTTAGGGGAGGTACAGCAATGCAGCTGCTGGTAAGCATCTGCAACCAGGTAAGGTGTAGGATCTGCGGGATGTTCTCGATATTCATGACAAAACGCGCCTATGAAATGTTTTCAAGGGATTTCAAGATAAGCTATCTCGTGCAGATAGGCGATGCGTGAGGGGTCTTCTTTGAGGACGTTGCGTATAAGGCTGATTGACAGGCTGGCTGGGGATTTGGTATGCCTTCTCTTAGGCAGTGCTGCATTGCTAAGGAAATCGCTGTTTAATACTGGCTTTAACAGGTTTAACAGTTACAAGGCAAACCCAGCAAGGGTTAAGAGCATACTCTTCATACAGCTGTGGGGTATTGGCGAGACAATACTTACGCTACCAGCAATCATGGCTGTTAAGAAGAGGTTCAGCAAAGCAAGCATAAGCGTACTTGCAACATCCAGAAACAGGGCAGTGTATGATTCCGTAGGGCTAAATGTTATTGAGCTGGGGATGAAGCCAGGCCAGATTATCAGGTTCATTATGAAGAACCTTGGCTCATTTGACATGGTGGTTGATATGGAGGAGTACCTGCGCATATCCTCAGTAATAACATATCTTGTTTCAAAGGCGAGCCTTGGCTTTTCAGGGGGTATACGCTCAACCCTCTACAATGCAACTGTAAGCTATGATGACTGCAAGCACACTGCAGAGGCCTTCTTTGACCTGGCCAGAAGCCTTGGGGTTAAGGGCGGGGTTAAAGCACTTGTAAGCCTCGGATGCGCAGACGAGGATGCTGAGGGGGTGAAGGCATTTCTGGGGTCACAAGGCCTAGGAGCAGGTGATCAGATTATTGGCATCTGCACAGGGGCAGCAGAGTCTGCACGCTCACGAATCTGGCCCCATAAGCGCTTCGCAAAACTCGCTGACCAGATAATAGGAAAGTACAACTGCTGCGTCGTCTTTACAGGCACCTCATCTGAGAGGCGTGCTGTGCACAGAATTATGGGGATGATGGGCAACAGAGACAGGGCTGTAAACGCTGCTGGCTGCATGAGCATAAGACAGCTCTTCTGCTTCGTAAAGCAGTGCAGGCTCTTCATAAGCAACGACACAGGTCCTATGCATATAGCCGCTGCCCAGGGCACGAAAACAATAGGTCTTTTCGGCCCCAACACCCCGCTTAGGTGGCATCCATTTGGTGAGAGCAACATCTCAATCTACCGCAAGACTAGATGCAGCCCCTGCATCAACACCCATCTAGGTCAAGTACCTGAATGCAGGTTTGGCAATGCGATTTGCATGAAGCGCATTAAGGTTTCTGACGTTATGGAGGCTGTTGAAAGGCTTGTGAGAGCTTAGTCATTAGCTTTTGGTTATTGGCTCTTCGTTTTGCCCCGCCCAAGGTAAACACTCTATATCTCACCTCTGGCCTATGATCTGTTTTTGCTCAAGGTTTTCCTTAATGCTATGGTAAGCCCATATAAAGAGCCCTGATGACCATGCAAATGGCCCTTCGCTCTTGTAAAAGTGGCGTGAGACTGGCCTGCCGTCAGGCTCGTAAACCTCATACGCCCCTCCGTATTCCACAATAATATCAGCTATCCTGGAGAAGAGTTCAAGCGCCTCCTTCTTCATCCCGAGCTTAAGCCTTGCCACAACATCCAGGCACCCTAGCCAGAGCCATGACATCCCATTGTGATAGTCACCTAGGCCCAGAAGCCTCAGGATCATGCAAACCTCAGATGACTTGTATTCAGGATGCCTTGTAAGGGCTGGCGGATTTTCTATATTGAATTTCTCTATGCACCCCTGTATGCTGAGCCCCTGTTTCTTATCCGCAACCCCCCAGATTATTGCAAGGAGGTTTCCGTCTGTTGAAAACACCTCCCGCTTCCCCTTCTTGTACACCCAATCAACATAGTACTCTCCATTCCAGAAGAGGCTGTTTACGCGCTCCTTAACCTCCCCTGCCAGCCGTTTACAGTAGTGCGACCTCTCTTTATCACCTATCCTTGCGTATACCTCTGAGGCATCTATCAGCCCCTTGTAGTAGCATATGTTTGTGTATAGTACCTTACCTCTCTTCTTTAGGGAGTCTGCCCAGTTGCAGTAGAGCCCCTCCTCTATGAGGAGGTCCTTGTCGCGATCCTGAGAACTATTCCATTCAAGCGCGAGGTCAATCTTATTTCTGAACCCCTGTACAAATCCAAGATCACCTGATGATTCAAGGTATTCCCGCAACGCTACAAAGAACAGCGAGTTCTGGTCAGCAGTTGGTTTTCCGATCTTGCCATCGTGGAACTGGGCGTAATTATCTCCTCTGTCAAGGAAACCACTAAGCCATCTGAATCTGACAGCGCCGGCAGCAAGCTTGATCAGGTAATGGGCCTTTCCGATCTTCAGCGGGATCTGCCCGTTTTTCTTCATAAATGAGAGGAATGTCTGAAGATTTGCCTTAACCACAATAAGGTCGCCGAGCTTGCATGCGCCTAGGGATGCAAAGAATGAATCCCTGGCCCAGAGCTCCTTAAACTGGTTAAGGCCAGCATATACCCCCCTCTCAGAGTAGCATGCCCTAAGGGAGCGTTTCGCTATCTTAAGTGCCGCATTTATCTTCCTAACTCTCCTGCTTGCCATTCTCAAGAATACCCCTGATTGATTTTATTCCGTAATGCGAGATAAGGATGAATCCGAGTAATGTCCATAAAAGGTCTCGTGCCCTGATTAACAGACCAAGGGCGACACCTGTATGAGGACTTGCGCCAATCACCTTGAAGATAGAGTACTGCCCTGCCTCAAGAACCCCTATTGCAGCAGGCACAGGCACAAGGTAGGATATTGCGACAAAGCCCCCTGCCATGAATATTGTTCTGAGTGTGGGATCAAAGCCAACCAGGCGTAATGCAAGCATGTATTCCAAACCCATCAGGGCCCACAGGACTGCAGATATGGATACGGCAAATAATACGCACTCAGCCCTGTTCCTCAGAAAGCTGGTTATGCATAGCTCTGTCTCCCTCACCCTTCTTATGAGGAGCTTGAAGTAGGTGCTCCTGAGGGGGTAAGGCACAATCTTCATAACAGTGCTGAAAAAGCCCTGCCCCTTTATTAACCTCGTGAAGAACAGGCCCAGCATGATAATTGCCAGGGCAAGCCCTGATATGACAAAGAGTATCATCTGTTTAGGGAGGGCAAACCTGAGGAGGATGAGGAAAACGCCTATGCAGCCGAAGAGTATGTCTGCTGCAATCTCAAGGGATTTTGCTATAAGCACAGATGAGAACGCCCTTGAGGTTGGGATGTCGTGCTTCTTGTGAAGCATGTACGCCATGACAGGCTCTCCTCCAAGATGGGCAGAGGGGGTGACATAGCTCACTGCATAGCCCATTGTGCGGTAGAGCGCCAGCTTTATGAATGGAACGTGGAAGCCCTCTGACTTGAGGATCACCCACCACCTGTATGTGACGGTGCAGGCAATGAGGAATGAGACAAAGAGAAAGAGGGCAAGGTATATTACCGAGAAGTCCTTGAACGAGCCAAGAATGTTATGAAGCCCTGCTGAACCAACTACAGCCACAAAGAGGGCGATGCCAATGACAACTGAGGCTATTGCTGCAAACACCTTTCTCATGTAAGCTCTTCCCTTTTTTTTTAAACGAGCCTGCCGGGAGCTTCGACGCTCATGGCAGTGGCCAGGGAGCATGTTCGAACCCGGGACCCACAGCTTAGGAGGCTGTTGCGCTAATCCAGGCTGCGCTACAGGCTCATGCCGAAGTGAGAGAACAGCCCTGTTTTTAAAGGTTTATGGTTATTAAGAAATCTTTTTAAAAGGGTGTTGTAATCCAGATGCCTGTGCCGAGGTGGCGCAACCTGGTTCACGGAGTCTGCTCATAGGCAGGCGTGCAGGAGACCGCGCAGGACTGGAAATCCTGTTTCCGAAAGGATGTCTGGGTTCGAATCCCAGCCTCGGCGTTACGTTTTTGTCCAGCTCCAATAGCCGTTGCCTGAACAATATATTGATATCATTCGCATTTCACCCCAAGCACACTAGCCCCCGGCTTGCCAATGCACATCTTCCCGTCAATAGGAATTATGTTGCCATTATCGTCAAGGAGTACAATGGCAAAGTCATTCTCTATGCCGAGCTGTGATTTAAGCTGGTTGTAGTCCAGCTCTGTGAGCCTAAGAAGCTGATCCTTATCAAGCTGGCCCTCAACAGCAGAGGCCCCTCCTGTGATAGAAACCCCATTATTGTTGATCAGATTGGCTGCAATGCGTTCACCATCTGAGAGCATCTCCCTCTTCGCTGAATAGGCAGCATAGCCAGTTGCCAGAAGGTATAGGAGAGAGCCAACCCATATAAAGAGCACCACTGCAAATGCTATGTTGAAGTGCCTCTTATCAATATGCTGGTATGCCTTGTTACCCTTGTTACATGCCCCTGTGCCCATAGTTCCTACTGCAGGCGTATGCTGACAAAGGCGCCTGCTGTTGGTGTCTGTTGCCCTCTTCTTTCCAGCCCTGCCTGATGCTGGTTTAGGAGCTGATCCCACCCGTGTTTTTTCACTTCTACTTTTTATAGCCTTTCCCATGTTCTCACCCCTTATGAACAGTTTATTCCCCCTATGCTCATCCTGGAACTTCCTATGCCTGAGCGGTTCCCATCAAGTACTACCAGGGTTTTGTTTTTATCCTCAAAGTATATGCAAAAATCGCCCTCTATGCCGAGCTCGTCCCTTATTGACTCGTAGCTCCTATTCATAAAATCATGAAGGCGCATCTTATCAACCTTGTTATTACTGTCTATGAATGTGAGGCTGCTCTGGTTGTGGGAGGAGATGATGCTCTCTGATATCACCTCTGCATCCATTGAGAGCTGCGTTACAAGCCTCGACCTAGCGCTTACAGTAGTCATGTAAAAGAAGGCAGATACAGCAACTATAAATATTGATACTGCTAATATTGCGTCAAAAGACCAGTTCTGACCCCTCTTTTTAAGCCTCACTATCACCACATCCGAGAAATAATAAAAATCAGCTTAGACTGACCAGCACAGTCACCTTGCCCCTCCCCTCTTTAAGCGTACTCAGCGCCTTGCCGATGATTGCCCCAGAGCATTCTGACCTCTCACTGCAGACCATCGCATGCCCCCTTGTCGGGCTGCTCACAAGTATGTCACCTCGCTTTATCTCGCCGTAGCCTGCATCTGCCTTTACAGCAACGCGTCCTGCAAGTGCAAGGGGCTTCCAGCCAGGGGTCTTACCCATGTACACTGCAGGCTCCTCTGAGATCACGCCTATCACCCTAGTGTCATACGCCTCTGTTGATGGAACGGCTGTTTCATCATTATCAGGGTCTGCGACAACAACATCCCCTGCTTCGCAGCCTGGGCAGCTTATGTCCTCTGCAACATCCAAGCTCTGTCCAGTATAGACCGAACCCTTTAGATAGAGGTTTCCCTCGTCGTTAAGCCACATCCTCAGCAAATAATTGGTCCCGTCTGTCTTGTACCATTTGTGATGGCCTCCTGATACATACCACTGAGTATAGCTATCTATACCCAAGCCATAGAAATTGCTATTTCCATATGTACGCATCCTCCATCCAGATGAGGCTGCTGAGGGCAGGGCATAACTGCTCGATCCCATTCTGAGTTGCCCTGTAAGATAGAGGTCTTGCACATTCCCCCCAGTGCCCTCGAATGCTGAGCCTGCAGTAGTGCTTCCTGGCCTTATATAGATGCTGCCTGTTGACATTATATCCCTGCCAAGAGCCCCTAGAACCATGTAGTCTCCTGAGCTATCATCTGAGGTTGTTACAGTTCCCCTGACCTTAAGATCTGAGTTATCAAGCTCCATCTGCTTTGTGTAGGTTGATGTTCCACCGTTACTATACCACCTGTGAAACCTGTTTGTTGAATACCACTGAGTAGAGCCGTCTATGCCAAGGCCGTAGTTGTCGCCGCCTCCGTATGTGCGGATTCTCCATCCATCAGATGTTGCTGAAGGGGCTGCGTAGCCAGTATCATAGATAGCCATCTTGCCGTCTTTATTAATTGTTAGAGAGGCAGCTCCAGTTGTTGGTTCGCTGATCTTCACACCATAAGGAGAAGCCAGTGTTATCGCCTTAGTATTTGCATAAAACCCAAGCCCTCCCCA
Organism: Candidatus Woesearchaeota archaeon CG08_land_8_20_14_0_20_47_9; assembly: GCA_002763335.1. GTDB lineage: Archaea > Nanobdellota > Nanobdellia > Woesearchaeales > CG1-02-47-18 > CG1-02-47-18. Next base: position 6,779 of record PEYS01000202.1, read on the forward strand.
TACCTCTCCAATGCTGAGGTAGTCTGTGTTTCCACCCATGCCGTAGAGGAGCATGAAGTTATAGGCCTTACCACTGTTTTTAAAAACGTCGAAGAGGTTTGCGTCAATCCCGAAGTGCTCTGTGCTGTACCGTCCCTTGATATTGCCCTGGGCATTCAGCTCCCCTGTAACAGTGAGCGTATCAAAGCTGCCACTGCCCCCAGAGCCTCCAGTGGTTATAGACAGGCCAAATCTGGTGTAAACATTGTTGTCGCCTGCGCGTTGCAGTAGGACAAGTATATCCTTGTTATCAAAGTTGCGGGGGCTGCCTAGGGCGCCTACAAGGGGGGTTACTGTGCTCTCAGATGTTACAGATGGTGGCAGCTTTACATACAGGTAATCCCAGATATTGGTAAGCGTGTATGCGCCTGGGGCGATCTTTATATATGACCCTGAGGCGGGGTTCATAACCCTGTAATAGCCTGAGAGCGTGACCTTGTAGGTAACTGGGTCATACGATATTGAGGCACCGAACTCAGGCACGACGATAAGGCTTTGAGTCCTCGCATTAAGCCCCCAAGGGGTTAAGCCAATGATCTCGCCAGTCATGTAAAGCGATTGTATGCTTCCTCCATCGCCCCTAAAATACGAGCCAGAAGTAACCCCTAACACATAGTCTGGTATGAGGAATATGTGCCCAGTTGAGCGTATATCTCTGCCCTCCCAGCCAATTTGCATATAGTTCCCTGCGCCATCATCTGATAATTT
>PEYS01000100.1:0-309 GCA_002763335.1 Candidatus Woesearchaeota archaeon CG08_land_8_20_14_0_20_47_9
TCCTTGCCGAGAGGATGAATATAGACATTGAAAGCGCATTAACCAAGAAGATGGAGAAGATCGAGAAGAGGTATGAATAGCCTAATAACTGATGGAGGGCTTTGAATACCCAGCTTCACTATGTATTCAAAACCCTCAATTCCCTAAAGTAGCATTCCGAAACCAGACAACTTTGAACCCGAGCCGAGCTCTAGCGAAGGCGAGGTGTTCAAAGTTGTCTCTACCAGAACTCCCCCAGGCTCTTCTGGCCTGTTCTTGGTATTTCTGGCTCTTCTTTTGATTCTTTATTATCTTCTTCAGTTATGTCCC
>PEYS01000100.1:496-7640 GCA_002763335.1 Candidatus Woesearchaeota archaeon CG08_land_8_20_14_0_20_47_9
ACCCCTAGTTGCCATGCCTGAGCCTTGTATTGCCGCAATAATCTCTGAGAGTGGAAGCAATGATTTAAAACCAGGCCTGTTTTCAGGCTTGAAATCAGCAGGCCTGTCTGCAAGCTCCTCAACACGGTGCAGAACGCCAAGTGTAAAAGGCCTTTTACACCTTGGGCATATATTTTTATTTGACAATGCCTCTTGCGGAGCCATTGAAACCTTGCAGTTGCGATGGCCGTCAAAGTGATACTTGCCGTAGCTCGGGTCAACCTCAATAGTGCCTACAATACCCTGCTTTGTCTTAAATGCCTTGAATATTGCATCATAGCTCAACTTGTCTATATTGTTGTCTATATCAAACACTGTTGCCTCCCTACCAAGGCGCCATGGCCAGAAGCTGTGCATGTCAGATGCAGAGGTTATTGCGAAGCTGTCAAGGCTTGAGAGGCGCCAGTTCATAGGAGGATCAGAAGAGAGACCTGTCTCAATTGCATAGATATACTTTGTGCGCTCTGCAAAGCACTCCTGTATGCTGTCAAAACCTGACTTGCTCCCCAGGACTCCGAAGTAGGGGGTCCATATGTGGGCTGGAATTACAATGAAGCGCTCTGATACTGAACGAAGCATGTCAATGAGTTCGATACTGCTAAACCCGAATATTGGTCTGCCATCATAGTCAAGCCTGCCCCTCTTTGCAAGCAAGGTGTTAAACTGCTCAACCTCTTCTCTACCGGGGGCAAGAATAACGTGATGAACTCTGCGTCCCTTGCCTCCCTGGGTGTACATAAGAGATAGCTCGCCCTGCCATATAAAAGGGAATCCTGATTCTGTATAGAGAATGCCCTCGCGCTCCTCAAGCCTCTTAAGCTCATCAAGCCACTTCGGATGGGTAAAGTCCCCAGTGCCCAATAAGCCAATACCCTTAAGGCGTGCATACCTCTCAAGGTTTGCAATGTTTATCTGCGTGCTGCATGCCCTGCTAAACCTTGAGTGGATGTGAAGGTCTGCTATGAAGCGCATAAAGCAGGGCAGAATAAGAGAGGTATAAAAATTGTTTGTTTGATGGTGAGCAGTTGAACACAGCTAGCATTTATAAGCAAAAAATTTTGTTAACCTCGCACAGTAAGTTACCCCGGCACGGCCGGGTTAGTCAAAGCCCTCAACCTTAAATCTCAACCCCTTCCTCTACTGCCCGGTTTACAATCCCAAGCTGCCTTTTCTTAATGTCAAATTCTTTTGGAGTATAGCAGAGTGGCTCGATTGCAATTAAACCCTTCCAGAGCTCAGAAACCGCGGCCAGTCTTCTCGGCCATTTCATGCCTTCAAACATCTTGCTCACAATTACAAAATCAATATCACTTTCGATCAGATTATCCTTTCTTGCCCTGCTGCCAAAAATAATGATCTTTTCAGGCTTATATTTCTCATAAAGTCTTTTTTTAAAATCCTTAATCCATTTGTCTACATCAAAAGCTTTGATTTCAGCCATCTCATGACCTCCTCAGTCTCTTTGAGGTACTCGCTTGCAATCTCCTCATCGTAAAGTTCGCTAGGTGTACCATACGCCGCATCAGGGTAGCGCGTATTTACAAATTCGGGAGTTATTTTTCTCAGGAATTTAAAGAATTCCCGAGGAATTTTTGTTTCTGTTGCGAGGTAAATAAGTGAATGCGTTGTGCCGGGACTTGTTTTTTTCACTTCAAAATAATATGCTTTTAAGCCTTTTTCAATTGCCTGCTGACATAGAAAAACCGATAAATAGAATTTCTTAATCTGAAAATTTGCCTTTGCACTATCAAAATCTTCTTCTGCCTGCTTCCACCATATTCTTGTTTCCTCTCTCACACAAATAAGTCAAGCTTGCAGCTTTAAAAACTTTATCTTTCCAGACTTCCCCGCCCAATAGATGCAGCTAGCGAGCTAACCCCCTTCTTATAACATCTGAGGGCTTTGAATAACCCAGCTGCGCTGGGTTATTCAAAGCCCTCAGATGTCATTTGTGTCAGGATCGAAAATAAGCTCGCCCTCCTCGATAAGATCATTAAGAGAAGGAGGTGTTCTTATGAACTTCGATGAATCAAAGAGCTCTTCAAAGCATTCGCATTCAACCTCTACCAACTTGTAACGCTGAAACGCAAGGAGCTAGCGAGAGCTCTATAAAAATCCTAGAAAGAAGCGTGAAAGGATAAGAAAAAGAGAGCATAAACCAAGCACAAACATCTAAAGTAGCAATCCTGACCCCAGAAAACTTTGAATACCGAGGCGAACGCTAGTGAAGCCGAGGTTATTCAAAGTTTTCATTTGCGTCACGCTAGAATGCATGAAGGGATGCAAAAAAGCATCAATTGAGCTTAGCATCATAAAACAATAGTTCGGACATTAGACAAAGAAAACCTTGGATACTGAGCCGAGCCATAGGCGAGGCGAATGTATCCAAGGTTTTCCCCGCAAACTATTTATATCCTCCAATCCCACCAAAGCTAAAATGCTTATCGGCGTAGTTGGCAAGGCAAACGTGGGCAAGAGCACATTCTTCAAGGCAGCGACACTCGCAAACGTACCTATAGGCAACTACCCCTTTGTAACCATCAAGCCAAATCACGGTATGGGCTATGTGAGGGTTGAATGCGTTGATAAGGAGTTCGGAATTAAGTGCAACCCGAGAGAGGGCTACTGCATTAAGGGTCAGCGCTTTGTGTCATTTGAGATGCTTGATGTTGCAGGGCTTGTTCCTGGGGCTCACCAAGGCAGGGGCATGGGAAACCAGTTTCTTGATGACCTGAGACAGGCAGATGCTCTCATCCACGTCATTGACTGCTCTGGGGGCACAAGCGAGATGGGAGAGCCTATTGAGCCTGGCAGCTATGACCCTGCAAATGACATACGCTTCCTAGAGGTTGAGCTTGATATGTGGTATCTGCAAATCTTGAAAAAGCCGTGGGAGAAGTTTGCAAAACAAAGCTATCTTGAACATGTAAAGGTTGACAAGGCGATTGCAAAGCAGTTCTCAGGTCTTAATGTGGATGAGGCAATGGTTAAGGAGATAATTGCCAAGTTTAATCTTGATTCAGAGAATGCAATGAAGTGGAGTGAGGAACAGCTTAAGGCATTTGCAGTAGAGCTGAGGAGGCGAACAAAGCCGATGATCATTGCAGCAAACAAGGTTGATGTCAGTGCTGCAAAGCAGAACATTGAAAGGCTAAGGAGAGAGTTCTCAGACTACATCATCGTGCCCTGCTCTGCTGAGTCAGAACTCGCCCTTAAGGAGGCCTCAAAGCATGAATTGATAAGCTACATCGCTGGCGATAGCAGCTTTGAGATAACCAACAGGGAGGAGCTATCTGAAAAGCAGATCGCTGCCCTTGAATTCATAAAAAAGAACGTGATTGAGCAGTATGGAAGCACAGGGGTGCAGCAGGTTATGAACAAGGCTGTCTTTGAGCTCCTAGGTTATATTGCATTATTCCCTGTTGCAATGGACAAGCTTCAGGATCAGCATGGAAGATACCTCCCTGACTGCTTTCTTATGCCTCAAGGCACAACAGCCCTGAGTTTTGCATACAGGCTCCACTCTGATTTTGGCGATAAGTTTATCAGGGCAGTTGATGTAAAGAGCAGGCTCACTATAGGCAAGGATCATGTGCTTAAGCACAGGGATGTCATTGAGATAATCAGTGGGAGAAAACCTTGAACATCTCGCCTTCGCTTTCAGCTCGGCTCGAGTTCAAGGTTTTCTGGTGTCGGGACTTAAGTTCTTAACTTCCCCGCCCCACGAGTGCACCCACCACTCCAACCCCCGCCCCTCTCATGACACTTGCGTCATGACAGGATGCATGAAAAGATGCAAAAAGAGCATCAATCAAACTTGCCTCATGAAGTAGCAGTCCAGACATAGGAAAAACTTGAATACTGAGGCGAGCCGCAAGGCGAAGCCGAACGTATTCAAGGTTTTCGGCTAGTGTAGTCGAGGTTTTCAGAAACATTTATATAACATTTAGCTTCTGAGATTGGTATGCAGATTAAAGAAATCATCGATTCTGTAGAGAAGGATGCGTCATTTAAAAAGTGGCGTAAGGAGTACAGAGAGCCATTCCTGGCATCTGTATTTGTAATGTTTGACAAGGCTCCTGAAAAGGCAGAGTGGCTAGTAGGTTATTACAATAAAAAGAATGCAAAGGTTACATCATTCATACTCTCTGGCAGTAAGATCTGCCCAAAGCCAGAGTGCGAGACCCTGCTCAAGAACCAGGATGTGCTGCCACTTGAGACTAGTGCAATCAGAATTGATTTTGACGAGGCAGTCAAGCTTGCAGGCAAGGCTGCAGCTAAATCATACCATGGCGAGACCCAGATGAAGACTATAGTTGTCCTGCAGGCAAACAAGGAGTTTGGTCAGCACTGGAACATAGCATACGTGACCCGGGGCTTCAAATCAATAAACATAAAGCTGAGCTGTAAAGATGGCAAGATCATGCAGAGCAAGATAAACTCGCTTATTGATATAAGCCCTGGGAAGGGCTAGTAGCTAAAAGAAAATTCTTGACAAATTATTTAAAGCATCCTCAGTTCCACACTCCGGGATTGATATGAAGGTATTTTTAACGCGTCCAAGGCTGTTTTCAGATGATGTGAAGGGGAATGTCATGCCGCCCCTAAGCCTAGCCTATATAGCTACATCCCTACTCAAGAGAGGCCATGAGGTAAGGATTATTGATCAGGCAGCAGCAGGAATTAGCCAGGATGAGCTTAAGCTGCTGCTTGGGAGGGAAAAGCCAGGTGTAGTAGGCATAAGCAGCATGACATCAGAGATATTCTCAGCCTACAGCGATGCAGGGCTTGTAAAGGATATGCTGCCAAACTGCACTGTTGTTCTAGGCGGCGTACACGCCAGCGCCCTGCCAGAGCAAAGCCTCAGGGAATGCAGATTCGTAGATGCTGTTATAGCAGGCGAGGGCGAACAGGTATTTTCAGAGCTTGTAGATGATATCCAGGAAGGCAGGCCCATATCAGATGTTCCAGGCGTATACTACCGCACCAAAGCAGGGGTGGGTGCAAACAAGAGGCCTGACCTGATAAGGGATATTGACTCCATTGGATTTCCAGCATACAACCTCCTTGACATAAAGAAGTACAGATACAGCCAAAAGGGCTGGACTAGCCTTAGGTTCACAACAATGATGACCTCGCGCGGATGCCCTTACGCATGCACCTTCTGCGCCCATAGCGTCTTCGGCAGGCGTGTTAGATTTCACAGTGTTGAATACGTGGTTGACTGCATTGAGTTTTTGTACAGGAGGCTCGGAATAAGAGGCATTGGCTTTATGGATGATACATTTGCCATAAACCCCAAGCGGGTTATAAGGATATGCAGGGCGATAAAGATGAGGGGGCTCAAGATCATCTGGTATTGCATATGCAACGTAAACACGATAACCTTCCCACTCCTAAAGGAGATGCGCTCAGCAGGGTGCGTGAAGATAAGCTACGGGCTTGAGAGCGGGGACCCTGAGATGCTTGCAAAGGTCAAGAAGGTCATCACGCTTAAACAGGCTGAGCGCGTTGTTGAAATGACAAAAAAAGCAGGTATTGAGACGCTGGCATTCTTTATGATCGGCTTCCCGGGTGAGACAAGGGCCTCACTTGCAAGGACAAAGGAGTTTGCCAAGGCAGTAAAGCCTGACTTTGTATCAATCGCCATACTCTGCCCATTCCCAGGATCAGACATGTACGAGGAGCACAAGAAGAAGCTACCCAAAGACTGGAAGAGGTACCAGATGACAACTGTCGAGGAGCTGCCAATAGCTCAGCTTGGAGAGCTGTCTGTTGAAGAGCTCCAGCAGGAGCTGAAGGGGTTCTATAGAGAGTTCTACCTCAGGCCAAGCTACATCGCATCGAGGATTGCCAAGATTAGGTCAATTGAAGACCTGAGGTTCTACGTAAACAAGGCAGCGGTTGTAAGCAAGCTGTGGAGATAGACGAAAGCTTATTTAACCACCTGCCTTCTTTTTAAACCTATGACTGACCAAAGAGTACGTAAGGCAGCAGAGGTCCTGGTGGACTACTCAACGCGCATAAAAAAAGGGGATGGGGTACAGATAATAAGCGAGGTGAATGGCAAGGAGCTGGCACTCGAGTGCTACAGACTGGCTATTAACAGGGGCGCAATAGTCTCGTTTTACCCCTACTTTGCAGAGCAGAGCTGCATATATTACAAGCACGCCTCAAAAGAGCAGATCGAGGACTTTCCCTCAACTCAGATGTACGAGATCAAGAGAACAGATTCTGTGATATACATAAACGCTCCAGTCAACACACGGATGCTCTCATCAGCAGACCCTGAGAAGATCGCCCTTAGGCGCCGCGTGCTGAAACCAATAAGCGACTGGAGGGTTCAGAAGACGAGATGGGTCTTATTCTACATGCCTACAAACGCCCTTGCTCAGGAGGCTGACATGAGCCTTTCAGAGTTTGAGGACTTTGTGTTTAAGGCAACAAACATAGACTGGGCTAAGGAGTCAAAGAAGCAGGATAAACTGAAGCAGGTGCTTGACAATGGAAGGCAGGTGAGGATTGTAAGTAAGGATGCTGACATCTCTTTCTCAATCAAGGGAAGGCAGGGTACAAAGTGCGATGGCAGGAGAAACATGCCTGACGGCGAGGTATTCATAGCACCTGTAGAGAGGACAGTTGAAGGGCATGTACGCTATAGCTTCCCTGCAATTTACGACTCACATGAAGTGGATGGGATAAGGCTTGTGTTCAAGAAGGGCAGGGTTGTTGAGGCTCATGCAGATAAGAACGAGGCGTATTTAAAAAGGATGATAAGCCTTGACAAGGGCTCATGCTACGTTGGCGAGTTCGGCATAGGCGTCAACTACAGGATAAATAGCTTTGTGAAGTGCATACTCTTTGATGAGAAGATCGGAGGCACAGTACATCTTGCTCTGGGAATGGCTTATAAGGAAGGCGGTGGAAGAAACAAATCAGCACTCCACTGGGACATGATTCTTGACCTCCGCAAGGGGGGGGCAATATATGTTGATGGGAAGCTGATTGAGAGGGGTGGAAGGATTTGCCTTTAGTTCTGTCTTAGGACAAGTTGTCCCTTTTTAATAATAGCTCAAAAGTTCGTGGGTAGCTCGCGCTTTAGGGC
>PEYS01000158.1 GCA_002763335.1 Candidatus Woesearchaeota archaeon CG08_land_8_20_14_0_20_47_9
GCAATTGTTTTCTCCCCGATGGCGTAAAAGCCGGCCTTCTCCACATCAGTAACGCCGCTGTCTGTTCTAAGCCTTGTTCCTGTCCTGAGGTTAAAGCTAGCGTAATCCTCCTGTCCTATCAGGAAGCTGACGAGCTCTGACCAGAATATCGGGAATGCAGGCTGCCTTATGAAGTCTGTGTGGTTTTCCAGGATGCCGTAGTAGACTGTTTTCCCGCTCCCATAGCTGCCCAAGGCTATTATGGGAACTGAAACATTATCGTCCCCTGTGACATCTGCTATGGTAAGGGCGTTCTCCTTAGCTGAAGCCTCAACGTAGCTTCTGAGCATGCCGAAGTCGTCCACATGCTTTGTGAACTCATTCACGAGCAGCTTGTTCACGTGAAGCGTCTGGTTGACGAGGTTGTAGTTGACACTTACAGGCAGGAGTTCCTGTTCCAGCCTCGCAAGCTCTGGCTGGGCCGTTGTAATTAAGCTGGTGCCGTTGCCCACTGCATTTTTAAGGTCCCTTAGAAATCCCGGCAGGAGCATGTCAACTGAGACCTCGTGCATTACTACGATATCGTACTCTAGTTTCGGGATTACCGGGGGCCTTGCAACCTCAAGCCTCACATTCTTTGAAGAGAGGAGGGCATTCTCCAGGAAGCTCTTCTTGCTGTTGGTGATTAAGAGGGTTCTTGCAACCTTCTTGGCCGGGAAGCTGAGGTAGGCGTAGTTGTCTGCCTCCAGGGCATCCTCAGGGTAGAGCCTGAAGACTGTTCTCCCAGGGAGAGTTTCAAATTCATAGACCTCTAATGAGCGGGGGGCTATCCTGCGGGTCTGCTGCGTTGAGTTGGCTAGGTTAGGGTTTTCCATCTCAAGGGTGATTATCTTTTCAGCTTCACAGTAGTTCTTCACGTAGAGTGCTGTCTTATCCCTTGATATCCTCATATCTATTATGCCCGTGTTCTCTGCCTCGGATGATACGTCAAAGAGGGCTGTGTTGATCCCCCTAGAGTCTGCTATGCGCTCTGCAACAGCTACTTCAGTGCCCTGGTTGTTTGAGAAGTCGCTTACTACTACGATGGTGTCGCCCCTTGAGATGAGCTCTGATGCAAGGAGTATCGAGCCCCCAATTGCAGACGTTGTGTCTCGTGGTTTAAGGTTGCTTATCAGCCTGCGCGCCTCCTCAGTACTAACATCCTTTGCAAGCAGCAGGGGGGTGTTTGTGACTGCTATTATGCTGTTCCTGGCTCCGAGATTGTCTAGGGCGAGCTCCCTCTCCCTTTCAAAGCGGCTGCTGCCATGATAAGCGGTCTGTGAACTCGCTGAGAGGTCTATGACGATGGCTGTGTTCTCTGCTGTCATGTTTCTGGGCAGAAGCATTACAGGGTAGGCCAGTGAGTAGGCCATCACCGCAATTATCAGCATCTGTATCAGGAGGAGGAGGTTGCGTAGCAGCCTTCTGAGGAAGGCGTTCTGCCTTGCCAGGCCAGTGTCCTTGAGAAAGAAGGATATTGAGGGGACGTTCTCATCCACAGGCTTTGGCTTTGTCAGATAGATTATTATGAGGGGTATGAGTGCGAGGAGGGCGTAGAGCCCTAGCGGATGCGTAGCCTCCACGTTAAAACCCATGATGTTCAGCATCAGAGCAATCCTCCGAATAGCAGCCTGAAAAAGTAGGATTCGATTAAGAAGAAGGCTATTGTCAGGATGATAAAGACTGGGATAGTCTTCACCCCTGCCCTTGTGTCCCCATGCCTTATGTTCGAGATTATGATGGCTGAGAAGAAGGAGGTTATAGTCAGACACATAAAGGCAAAGATGCGGAAGTCTGATTGCGTTATGCCGACCTTTGAGAATGTCAGAAGCATCGCCCCCTTATCAACGTCTGTCAGGTCTATGCTGCCCATGATCTTGGTGATCACATCCAGGAGCTGCGCTGAGAGGGCGAAGAGCAACGGCGATGCTGCCACAGTTGAGAAGGTTATGAATATGGCGTAGGTGGCTACGCTTGCAGACATCTCCCTCTTCATAAGCTGTATCTCCTGGATGTTCTTAGCAACCTTGTTGAGGAGGTCTCCTATATCGCCTCCGGCCTTTATGCCTTCTATGATAATGCTTATAGAGCGCTTAAGCAGGACAGAATCGTATTTCGAGGCGAAGTTCATCAGGGCCTTATCAAGGTCCTCACTAGTCATTGTCTCCTTTGCAACAGTCTCTATTTCGTGGGCAAGCACCCCAAAGCGTGGCCTCACTGCATACCACAGCGCCCGGTCAATAGGCATGCCTGCGCGTATGTTGGCTGCACTAAGCTGCAGGAAATCAGGAAGCACCTTCTCAATACCCATCCGCCTCCTGAATATAAGGATGTCAAATGTTACGTAAATAAAGAGCCAGAAAACAATGGAGAGCAATGCAAAGCCAATTGTCCAGAGGGTAATGAGTATTACCAACGTGTAGGTAAGGCTTAAGCTGACGTCTGTTGCAAAGCAGTAGACGATGTAGAGTGATGCTAGGAATACCAGTAGGGTTACGGCCTGAAAGACCCGCCTCACAAGGGTCTCTGAGGGTATGCTGAAACCACTCATCTCAACATACTCCTTAAGGCGTATATGCCTCCTCTTCGGCTTAGGCTCATGGCAATGAGCTTTGGGCTCTGCCTGCGGTTGAGTCTTAGCATGCCCTGCCTTGTTTAAGGCCTGCCAGCCCCCATTTACTTGCTTGCCCCCTGCCTTTTTTTCAGGGGCATGCTGACCAGCCTCTTCCCTACCTGCCAGGGCCTCAGATTCTTTATTGCCTTTATTGCTAACCCTCGGACGAGCCTCAGGGCTGCCTGCCCTTTTTATCAGGGTTGCCTTTCTTCCAGCAGATTTTTTCCTTACACCCATCATGTATGCACCATCATACCTGCATCATATCAGTATCGCATCATATCAGTATCATATCTGCACTAGAGCTCAACAGCCGGCCTCTGCGACTTGATCATCGAAAGGAACATGAACTGCATAAATGCCAGGAGGAGGGCTATCACTGAGAGCAGCCATATATCGAGTTTTATTGAGATGAACGTCGCCATGATTATGAGCATGATCACCCCGATTGATGGAAGGATGACTGCAATGATCATGTAGAACATTGCGAGGGGGCTGAGCTTCTTCCCATACTCGTTCACCTCTATTAGCTGCTCCCTGGTCATCTGGTCTATGATCGAGCTGATGGAGTCTGAAACATCCGCCCCTGTAGTAAGGGGGTTTAGGATCTGCCATAGTAGGCGCCTCAGGTTGTCTGAGGGCGAGAACTCTATGACCTCGTTTATCGCCTCCTCCATTGAGGTGCCGACGTCAACCAGGTCTATGACCTCCCTGAAGTATCGCCCTATGGTCTCGTAATTCTTGGATATGTTCTGCATTGCGTTGTATAGGGGCACCCCTGACTCGATCTCTACCACGAGGAAGCGTCCTGCAAAGACGATCTCCTTGTCAATGTTCCTCTTCAGTTTGAGTATGTGCACATCAGGAAGCCTCATGAAGTAAAAGAAGAAGATAATAAGCAGCAGGGGAAGCAGCAGGGCAAGGGATACAAGTGACATCTTAAACGCGGAGAAGATGGCAAAGAGTATCAGGGCAAAGGCGAGGGTGAGCATCAGCGCAAGCCTGAAGGTATTTTTAACAAAGTCATAAGAGCCCTCAGGCATATCTGCCTGCCTGAGCCTTGTATCCAGGTTCGGGAAGTATTTCAGTATAAAGTGTATTCCAGCAATTGTAGGATCACCCCTCTTGTTTATGAAAGCGAGCTGAATGGCCTGTTGGCAAGCACAATCTGTTTAAGGTTCCCCTGATTTGTGTAGTACTCTGCCATGACCCTGCCCACTGTATCAACTGAGTCAACACCCTGTTTCACCATCCAGTTCAGCACCCTCTCCTTGAAGTCAATGTCCTTCTGAATGACCTTTCTGCTCATGCCAGTGTACATCTCTATGGAGTTAAAGAGGGCTGTAGAGCGGTTCTGCTTGATGAGCTTGTCCTTGTTTATGTCGAGCTGCATAAGCACGCTTGCGTTGCCATCAGGCAGGATCTCAGCTATCTGGAATGTCCTCCTCAGGCCACTGCGCCTGTTACGGTACTGCACAATGATAAGGGATAGCGCTGGGATCATTGTCTTTGGAATATCAATGGGCGGACTCGTAAGCCTCGTGATTGTCTCTGAGGCGCTGTTTGCATGTAGTGTTGCGTAGACGCTATGGCCAGTATGTATAGCCTCAAAGAGCACTGCAGCCTCGCGCTTGCGCCTTATCTCACCCACAATTATGCGATCAGGCCTCATCCTCAGGGAGTTTACCAGTAGGTCAAGCATCGAAACGCCCCCCTTGCCTTCAGGATTAGGCAGCCTTGTTATCATAGGCACCCAGTGCAGGAATTTAGGCAGTTGGATCTCATGTGTGTCCTCTATGGAGATGATGCGCTGATTAGGGGGGAAGAAGTTTGAGACTACGTTAAGCATCGAGGTCTTTCCTGATGCAGTGCCCCCTGCTATCAGTGTTGAGAGCTCGTACTGTATCGCGAGCCATATCATGGAGGCTGCTGCCGGTGATATCGAGCCTGACTTTATGAAGTCTGTTATTGTCCAGGGCTTTGAGGCGAACTTTCTGAGCGTGATTGTGTGGCCATTGAGCGATATAGGGCTTATTGTTGCATTTACGCGGTCACCTGTGGTGAGGTTTGCATCCATGAGGGGCTCCATGATCGTTATCTGCCTCCCGACCTTGCGGCCGATCATTGCTGCGTAGTGCTTTATCTGGTCCTCGCTCTGAAGGTTTATGTTCGTCTTAACCCACCCGTAATCGCGGTGGTAAACCCAGACAGGCTCCTCAGCGCTGTTTATTGCGATCTCCTCCAGCTTCGCGTCATCCATAAGAATCTCCACCTTACCCATGCCCAGGCTCTTCTGTATCACATAGCTAACGAGGAATTCCTCAGTATCCTTGTCAGCATCAGGAAAATGCTTTTTTACGAGAAGCTCAATGGTGTTCTTCAAGCGCTGCTCTATTGTGCCGGTGTTCTTTATGTCAAGCACGTCAACCATGCCGATGTTGACCTCAGAGATAAGCTCGTGGCGTATCCTGTCCAGGATGATATCAGTATTCTTGCTTATGCTCCGAATAGAAACCTCATATATTGGCACAAACTCGTTCCTGCTCGTCCTGATGGTGATCTGAATAGGTACCCTGTTAGAGATAAAGCTATACGAAGCAAGCACCTCCTGCTTTGGTTTTGCCTTCACCCCTTTTTTCCTTCGCTTCTTCACACAGATCCAACCCTACTTTGATATGAGATTCTTCAGCTTCATAACCTCTTCGTCAAAGCCCTTCTTTTTAGACTCGACCCCCTTCATCCTAGACTCGAGCTTCCCCATGGACTTCTCAAAGCTGTCCCTGCCAACAGCTATGTTCATGACCCTCGCCTCTTCCATAAGGCTTCTCAGCTCGCCCTTGAGCTTGTCAAGGTCCATGTCAATCTTGTCAACTGTCACGTCAAGGTTCATCTTGTGATGGAGGTATTTCTCAAAGAGGTCGCGGGCCTTTTTTGCGTCATTCGCCTCTCCTGTTATCTTCAGGCGGTATTCTGATACCTTCTTGAGCAGCGCCTCCTGGTCCTTGAGGATGCGCTCCTCATGCTGCTTGCTCTGCTTCATAAGGGGTATTATCTTGCTGTCCTGCGATGCAATCGCCCTCTCAAGGCGAGCAGCCATGTCCCTGTACTTTGAAAGCTCCTCCTCAGAGTGCTTTATCGCCTCATCGCTGCTCTGCAGCCGTACAGACATGTTCTCAAGGGCTGAGCGGAGCTTCTCAATCCTCTGATTTATAACCTCATGGGCATTTTTTGTCTCCTCAGCCCTTGAGAGCTCATCGCCTATCCTTGACTCCTCCTCCCTTATATGGAAATCCAGCTGTTCATAATCATGCTTCTTATCAAGGAGTTCTTTCTCTATGATCGCAACCTGGCTTTTAATAGCATCCTGCTGGGCTGTAAGCTCGCAGTCAATGTTCTTTTTAAGCGACTCGTACTTTTCCAGCTCTTTAAGGTCATTCTCCACGTTCTTAAGGTCCTGGTCAATCTCCCTGCTTATGGAGGAGAACTCCTCTTTAAAGCCCTTCAGTCCACCTGTCTCACGCTCTATCCTGTTAAGGGCTGACTCAACCTTGCGTATAAAGCCCTCCTTCTTGCTTTCGAACTCTGCCGCCTGCTTCCCAGCCTCCTCCTTTGTTATCTCCCTCTTCACCAGGAAGGGGGTTGTCAGCCTATACTGTATGCTGATTATGTTCTTCTCCTCCAGGAAGGCTGCCCACTCCTCAACCACCACTCTTGGTATGGATAGCTCCTTGGCTGCGTCAGGTATTGAGATGCGCCTCTTGCGCTCAATAAGGCTTACAAGCCTGTCCACGCCTGTTGTCAGGGTTGATACGTTTGCCATAAATACGCCTGATTAGTACGGTGAGATTATTTAAAACTATTGGTTTGAGGGATTTGAATACTCCGCCTTCGCCTTCGGCTCGGCTACGTATTCAAATCCCTCAATATCAATCAAGCTTAACCCTATAAAGTAGCAGTTCTGACGTTGAATGCAGTCATTCCACCCATTTCTCACTTTTTTCCAGCCCGCTCTGCAACTTGTGGAAATTTTTCCACAAGTAGATCGCTCCTTTCTCCTTGTCTTCCTTCGTATATTTTTCTCATCTCGTCGGTTGCCCTTACTATTTGGGCGGGTGTGAGCTGTCTTCTCAGTTGTCACTCTTCAGTGTAAGTAAAGGCTTTTATTGTTGGTTAGCGTTTAGAACTCTGAGGTGATGCTTTTATGGCTGGGCTGCTGGCTTGCGTGTTTGCTGGGATGCTTCTGAGTGCCGTGTTGGTTAGCGCTTATGATGTCGAGTGCAGCGTGTTTCCTGCTGGCGGTGACGGTTGGAGTTGTAGCTGCAATAATAATATCTTTTGTGGCGGGGTTGGCGGCTGCGAGTTTAATTATGACGGTTCTTCTGGCTGGTTCACTGTTAAGGCGAGATGTTACGATTGGGTGTTTGACCCCCTCCCTCATTGTAAGCTTATGACCAAGTGCGAGACCCCTCAGCAGGCAGTTAGTTGCGGCGTGTGGAGTTATTCTACTTTTGATTGCGGCAGCTCAGGAAGCTATGTTTGCAGGAACGGCGTTTGTAATGCCCCTCCCCAATGCTCAGATGGGATTGATAACGATGGTGATGGTTGTACTGATTTCAATCCTCCTGCTGGCATAAGTCCTGATGACGGCTGCATGGGCCCTTATGATAACTCTGAGAGCCCTGCTGTGTGCTGCGAGAAGGTCACAGGGGGCTTGCTGGGTAACGGGTGCACCTCAGCAGCATGCCCAGCAGAAGGCGACATAATACCCGCAGGATGCTCGCAGAGGTATCCTGACTACCCTGCATGCTGCTGCAAGGCGGGATATAGGTATGATCCTATTGAAAAAGCCTGTGCGGATAGGTATAAGAGGTGTTATATCCAGTCATGTTTTGATGACACTTCTAACCCGCTTGCATGCTACGACAA
>PEYS01000112.1:0-16368 GCA_002763335.1 Candidatus Woesearchaeota archaeon CG08_land_8_20_14_0_20_47_9
CCCACGAACTTTTGAGTTATGTTCTGTCGGAAAAATCCAGCCATGGCGCAGGCTCGGCGTTGGATGCCCCATCCGGGGTGGCGAGCAGGACATTTTGCGAAGCCCTGCTGAGCAAAATGTCCGTCTGCCGCCATGGATGGCTGGATACTTCAGATATTATTCTCTTTTTAGCTAATTCACAGTATTCTTCATCAATCTCTACTCCGATTCCTCTCCTATTTTCTTGTCCGCAAGCTATGAGGGTAGTTCCGCTACCCAAGAATGGGTCAAGTATTAGATCATTCACATAACTAAAAAGCTTTATGCATCTTCTTGGCAGTTCTGTCGGGAAGGGTGCCGGATGCCCGACCCTCTTTTTGCTTTCGCCTGCAAATGTCCAGAGACCATTTGTCCAGGCAATGAACTCCTCCTTTTTTATGTCAGATTCTCCTCTATTTTGTTTTTTCCATTGTTTTTTATATAACACCGTAATTAATTCAACTGGGGCTATCACATAGGGTGCACTGGCACTCATATAAGAACCCCAAGCAGTCCGTCTTGAAATATTCCCTTCATTCCAGACTATTGTAGAATGATACTTCCATCTGCATTCCTTCGCGATTTGAAGAATATCAGAATATACGCTCTGTTGTCCTCCCTTGTTTTTATCTAATGGGATATTTAAACAAATTCTCCCATCATCTTTAGCGACTTCATAAGCCTTTTTCAACCATTGTCTTGTAAAATCCAAATACTCGCTAAAAGTTATATTATCTTTATGTGAATTATAATGAATGTCTACATTGTACGGTGGAGAGGTTACTATTAAATCAACTGAAGAGTCAGGGATCATCTTTGTCGTAATAAAGTCATCTCTTACGATTTGGATACCATATTTATCAGCCTGAAAGTAGATTTCACCCACCCCTCCCTTTTCAATTCTCTGCTTCCTTTTTATGTTTTTTGGCATTTTGGCTCTGTTGCATTATTTAATCTGTTGCACTATTAAAGATCATTACAGCTAACAGTAACAGCACAAACCCCTTGCAGCCCAAAAATAAGGCAACCTAAAGGTTGGGGATGGCCCAGATCAGCAGATTTTCGTTACTTGCAACAAAGCCAAGCCCTCCAAATATTTATATATCAGCGCAAGTCTTTACATTCCCTGATGCCAGAGGCAACAGCAGTAAAGCAGGGAGACTGGATCATGTTCAACAACCAGCCTCATCAGGTTAAGCGCAGGGAGTCAATAAGCTGCGGAACCCACTCCCATACAAAGCTCAAGTTCTATCTAAGACCACTTGATGGTGGCGGGGAGAAGAATGTAACCTTTGCTCATCATAACAATGTTGAGGTTCTTGATGTAATCCGCAAGTCTGGACAGGTGATTGCAAAGCTTCCAGGTAGGGTTCAGGTAATGGATTCTGTGAGTTATGAGTCTGTTGATGCTGAGGCAAGCCCTGAACTGATGGAGCAGATCAAGGAAGGGGATGAGGTTACATTCGTAACCTATGGCGGGGCTAACAAGATTATTGAGAAGAGATAACTCTGACTAACCCCGCGGAGCTAGGTATTCAGAGCCCTCAATATATACCTCCTCAACCACTACCACTAGAGAAGCAATGCAGGAAGCACAGTCCAAATGATAAAAGCCGAATTCGGAGGCTCGGTTAGAAGCAAAACATGGACGGCTCAGATTAATGAAGTATTGTGTAAGGTGATGTGCCACAACATCTGCTGCGTGAGTCAAAAGCTCGCCCGCACAAAGCAAGCGGGGGGCATGCTAGCAGTGTCTCCGAGCATTTTGACACACTTTTCGGACTTTTTACACAAAAGCCACTAAATACACAAAGCTCACAATTTCGCAACATTTAAATACTACCTCTACTTAACGCCATTTTTGTTGATTTAAGGTAAACATGGGTGGTGTTTTTGAGCGAGGACGCAAAAGCAGATGTGCCAGCAGGGGAAGATACTAAGTCGGATAAGAAGCAGGATAAGTCAGATAAGAAGCAGGAGAAGGCCCCTGAAGAGCAGGCAAGGGGCAAACCAGAGAAACCTAGAGAAGCAGCTACCAAAGGAGAAGCAGTTAAGGGCAAGATAGCCGAGCTAGAGAAGCTCAATGCAGAGTATAAAGACGCCCTGCAGAGGCTACAGGCAGAGTTTGAGAACTACAAGAAGCGGGTTGAGAAGGAGGGGTACAGCATTAAAGACTATGGGGAGAGGTGCATTGTAGAGAAGCTCCTGCCAGTGCTTGACAGCTTTGAGTTGGCATTAAAAAACACCTCTGACCATGAGAAGTTCAAAAAGGGTGTTGAGCTGATATACGCCCAGCTCTACTCAATACTGGAGGCAGCAGGCCTTAAACCAATAAAGGCAGAGGGCAGGTTTGACCCGTACAAACACGAGGCCCTGTTCCAGGAGAAGTCAGAAGAGGATGGGGTTATACTTCAGGAATTACAAAAAGGGTATATGCTGAAAGACGAGGTAATAAGGCATAGCAAGGTAAAGATTGGCAGAACTATTAAATAACTGTAGATAAAAGGGGGTTATTAATGCTTATATCAATAGACACGCCAAGAGAGGTAATAGAGGGCATAGGCAGGGCCTGCAATAGGTGCGGCCACTGCTGCAGATATGGTAGCGGAGTGCTTATTGATGACGACCTGCCAAGGATAGCGGCCTTCCTAAGGCTGACTGAAGAGGAGCTAAAGAGCAGATACTTAGAAGAGATTGAGAAGTTCAACACAACCCTCTTCAGGCCAAGGCTGATAAGAAACAGAGAGGGCAAACACGAACTCCCATACGGAAGGTGCATCTTCTGGAGTGAGAAGGGCGGGTGCACAATACACCCTGTGAAGCCACTCCAGTGCAGGATAGTAAACTGCAGCATACACGGCCATGACATACTCAAGTGGTTTGACCTCAGGTTTTTTGTAAACCCTCAGGACCCAGAGTCAATAAGGCAGTACGCTGTCTACCTCGAGTTTAATGATCCCCTCCCAGGCGGAAGGATTGAAGAGCTTATAAAAGACAGAGAGAGACTGGAGAGGATACTCAGCTACGAGATACTGGCAAGGGACAGACTGGTGCTGAAATGAAAAACCCAACAAGGACAGATGGAAAGCAGACATACTACCTGAAGACAGAAGCGATAATGCGCTTCTTTGAGGGATGCGATGACAAGATAGATACAATGATAAAGTGCAAGGAGGGAGAGCTGGCCCTGCTGACAACAGACCACGAGCTTTACGAGGCAATCGGAAGCCTTAAGGACAGAAACAGGATTGACATAAACAAGCTGGTGAAATTCCTGGAGAGCGTTGACATCGTGTCATTCCGCATGAACCTCAACAAGGAAAAGCCGCTTTTAACAACTGAGCGGGTTGAGAGGCTCAGGAAACTGGCAAGCCTGGATCAGACGAGCGCTGAACAGGGCTGAGTGCCTCAGTCTATCCAAAAGAGGGTGATGCATCCTGTGGATGGAGGTAGATTAACATGAGCAAGATAATCGGCATTGACCTTGGAACAAGCAACTCAGCTGCAGCCTTCCTGGAGGCAGGAAAGCCGAGGATAATACCAAGCGCTGAGGGGGCAACAGCATACGGAAAGGCCTTTCCTTCAGTAGTTGCATTCACAAAGGACAGCCAGCTGCTTGTAGGGGAGCCTGCAAGGAGGCAGGCAGTGAGCAACCCAGAGGGCACAATAACCGCCTCAAAGAGGAAGATGGGTACAGCTCATAAGTACAGGGTGCATGGAAAGGAGTACACGCCGCAGCAGATAGCAGCATTCATACTGCAGAAGATAAAGCGTGATGCAGAGGCGTTCCTTGGCGAGAAGGTTGAGAAGGCTGTGATAACAGTGCCTGCCTATTTTGATGACAACCAGAGGCAGGCAACAAAGGATGCTGGCGTGATTGCAGGGCTTGAAGTGGTTAGGATCATAAACGAGCCGACAGCAGCAGCAATTGCATTCGGCCTTGACAAGTCAGACAAGGAGCAGACAGTGCTTGTCTTTGACTTTGGGGGAGGCACCCTTGATGTTACGACAATGGAGTTTGGAGAGGGCGTATTCGAGGTTAAATCTACATCAGGAGACACGCAGCTTGGAGGCACTGACATGGACCAGGCCCTTGTCAAATTCCTGGTTTCAGAGTTCAAAAAGGCAGAGGGCATTGACGTAAGCAAGGACAGGATGGCGACGCAACGCCTGCAAGAGGCTGCAGAGAAGGCGAAGATAGAGCTATCAACAGTGCTTGAGACAGACATAAACCTGCCCTTCCTGACTGCTAATCAGGACGGCCCTAAACACTTTGTCTACAAGATCAACCGTGCAAAGCTCGAGGAGCTTGTCACACCCATAATCGAGAAGTGCAGGCACCCCCTGGAGCAGGCAGTGGCAGATGCAAAGCTCTCAATGAAGGACATAAACAGAATAATAATGGTTGGCGGACCCACAAGGATGCCTGCTGTTCAGAAGTTCGTTGAAGGCATTGTGGGCAAAAAGATAGAGCGTGGTATTGACCCCATGGAGTGCGTTGCAATGGGGGCTGCAATTCAGGGAGGCATCCTTGCAGGTGATGTAAAGGACATCCTCCTGCTTGATGTTACCCCCCTCTCTCTTGGCATAGAGACCCTAGGCGGGATATTCACAAAGCTGATTGACAGGAACACAACAATACCCACTAAAAAGTCGCAGATATTCTCAACAGCAGCAGACAGCCAGACAGCAGTCAGCATACACGTGCTGCAGGGCGAAAGGCCGATGGCTGCTGACAACAAGACCCTTGGCAGATTCGACCTAGTGGGCATACCACCTGCACCTCGCGGCATCCCGCAGATAGAGGTCACATTCGACATAGATGCTAATGGCATTGTGCATGTAACTGCCAAGGACCTCGGAACAGGAAAGACACAGTCCATAAGGATAACAGCAACAGAGAAGCTGAGTGAGGCTGAGATTGAGCGTATGCGCAAGGGGGCTGAGGCGCATGCAGAGGAGGACAAGAGGCGCAAGGAGGATGCAGAGGTCATAAACCAGGCAGACACCCTAATCTACACAAGCGAGAATCTCCTCAAGGACTACAAGGATAAGGTAAAGGACGAGAAGATCGACAACATAAGGGCGAAGATTGACGAGCTCAAGAAGCTTATGGGGCCTGAGAAGAGGGATACAGCGAAGATAAAGGAGAAGCTCGAGGAGGTAAACAAGCTCGTCCAGGAGGCATCAACAGAGCTATACCAAAAGGTGGCTGCAGAGCAGGCTGCACAGCAAGCAGGAGGTACAGGGGCAGAAGGAGCAACAGGATCTGGAGCGTCAGATGCTGGAGCTGGCGGATCAGGAGAAGGATCAGGCAAGAAAAAGAAGGGCAAGACAGTTGATGCAGAGTACAAGGTGGATGAGGAGGATAAGGAAGAGAAGAAGGAAAAGAATAAATAAGACAGCAGCTATTAATGCAGAGTACTACGATTTGCCTATCTTAACTCACTTCCTGGAGCTTCTGGATTTCCTCCTCTTCCTGTAAACAAACATAACACTCCTTACAATCACATAAACTAGGAGAGATGAGGCTATTGCAATGATGAAATTGCCAATCAAGAAACGCCTCGAGAAGTTATAGATCTGATCTAGGATGATAACATTATAGCGTATGACTGGCTGGCTTCCAAATAGGGCGTCGCCTATTGAGTAGCTTGCCATGTAAAGCGGGATGAGGGTGATCGGGTTCCAGAAGACAAACGAGGCAAATAAGGCCAGCTTATTCGCTTTAGGGTAGATCAGCATTGCTAAAAGCCCGAGCAGTATTGTAAAGCCGAGGGTGGGGAGCACTGCTATGAATGTTCCGATAGCTGCGCCTATGGCTATTGAGTGAGGGGTTGTGTTCTCGCTAAGAAACTCCTGCAGGAGGGACCTTCCCTTCTCCCTGTATTTTCTGATCAAAGTCAAACCTCCCTAAGATAACCCCAGCAGTGGAGCTTGTCACTGTCATCAAACCACCTGTCACCAATATCAGTGCGGTAGTACATGTTAGGGATGAGTATGTTGCTGATCCTTGAATAGACCTGATGCTGCGCCTGCTTCATCGTATTGCCTGTGCCGACAACAATCAGGGCAACACCGCTCTTGCCTGTTATAAGCCACTCGCCGTTAAGCATTTTCACATCCTCAATATGAACCCCCTCGCGCTTATCCTTCTTGAAGAGGATTGCCGTGTCCTTTGAATATGCCTGGAATGTTTCCACATCCCGGAATGGGAAGGGGGGCACAACTATGCGCACACCGACCTGGAAGCCACTCTTGGTCCTGAAGTTCTTGAGGCTTCCTGAGGCAAGCCCGTGGAGAAACTCCTCCATAGGTATAAGCATGCCCTCCTGCTGTATGCTTATTGTTGGGTAGCCGAAGCGGGCAGTGAATTCAAGGGGGTATATTCCGTTGCTGTTCACAATGCAGTTGAGGTCAATATAGCCGACATAGCCCTCCTCTGCAAGCTTGCCCTCCATCTTTTTAAGGGTGTTGTTGAATATCCTGTTAGGCCCGCTCCAGAACATGCTCGTCCCCATCTCCCCTGTTGATGGGCCTTTGTTGCCTGGGAAGAGCTTCTTATGCTCGAAGTTGACATTTATTGGCATCGCGAATTCCTTACCGTTGAAGAATGCCCCTGCAGCAATCTCAACACCAGTAACCCGCTTCTGGAGCTGGAAGACCTTGATGCGGTTTGCATGAGCCTTCTTATGTATCCCAAGCATCTGGATTACATCCCTGCCGTCATCCTCCTCGCCTACAAATAGGAATCCCTTTGTGTTCTGAGCCTCGCCGCTGGGCTTTATAACGTACTTTCCCGGTTTGTCCTTAACAAATTGTATTGCCTCATCAAAGGATGTGAAATCCTGGAAGGGTATGATCTGTATCCCGAACTTCTTAAGCTCCTCCTGGCCAAAGCTGCGGTCATCCTCCAGGCGGTCAGTGTACTCTGTGCCTCCAACAACAAGTTTGCCCTGAGAGCGCAGCCTCTGGGCCTTTATACCTTGACCCAGGACATCGTCAAAGACAACCACGTCAGCCCACTCAACCTCCTTCTCCCAGTTATCAGTCTTGGAAACAAAGCCATCGCCTATGTCCTTCTCAGTATGCTCCTCAATGAAGTACCTGACCTCATGGCCTTCCTTCACAACTTGCCATGCGATATCAGTGATCAACGCCTCAATGGAAACAAATAGAAACCTCATTTTGTATTACCTCCTATGTTTATCATTTTCTGCTCCCAGCCAGGGCATATAATGAGGAACAGGCCTGGCCTTTGGAGAGAGCCTTGTTAGCAGATCCCTTGAGAAGGCCTCCACTGAAAAGAAGATAAATAGCGATGATGTTATGATAATCTCCTTGAGCCTGAATGGCCATGGGAATGGTATGGATGCCATTAGCTCTGGCGGCGCATTGGAGACCCATCTCCAGGTATAGTAGTTGTAGCCGAAGCCGTAACTGATAAGAGGATAGAGGTAGGCAACAACTCCATCCAGGAGGAGGTGGGTGCAGAACATAAATGCCGCGATTCCAAACACAAGCCCTGGATCAAACCATTTTCTCAGCAGGAGCACAGCAATGCCTACGAGCAGAGCCCCGAAGAAGATGTTGTGGAATGTAACTCTGTGAGCAAATACGAAGTAGTCCAGGTCAGGGATAAGTGCGATAGGTGATAGTAGCAGGGTTAGCCGCTTGTCAACCCTTGCAAGCCTGCAGAGCACTACCGGGACCAAAAAGTGAACAATCGCATCCATTTAAAATAAAAAGAAAAAAGAAGGGGTTTAATTAACTTCTCTTTCTGAGCATTGCAAAGGCAAGCGCTGAGCCCCCAACTGCCACCCCTGCTGCTAGCACTGAGAACTCTGGGATCAGGGTCACATTAACAATTGCCAGGTCTATGCAGGTGTTAAAGTCCTTTACCTTGCCGCTCTTCATCCCTGACTGATCCCCCTTTACAGCAGTCACAGTTACATCATCACCGAGGTTGCAATCTGTCCCTGTGAAGTCAATCACATAATCCCCATCAGCCTCACTTGTTGTGCCCTTTGTTACGCCATCGCATATTGCAGTAACATCTGCCCCGCCTACATGGTTGTGTCCAGCATCATATATCTTTCCCACTACAGCAACGTGATTCGCCACTACAGCTGTTGCACTCAGGCAAGCAAGTGTCAGTGTTGCTATCAGCATTAACAAAAATGCGAGCTTTTTCATTTTAACATACCCTCCCCGTCAGTCATAACCTAAATTATCAGTTTCTACTCCTCATAAAAGCGTATCCTATTGCTGCACCCAAAAATGCCACTCCTGCTGCACCTGCTGCAAACTCCGGTATCACCACATCAACCAGGGCAACCTTTATTCCGCCAACAGCCCCTACTGTGCCAGAGTTGTTCCCTGATGCGCTGTCCTTGCTTGCAGTAACTGTCGCTGTGTCGCCTTCGTCACAATCAGCAGGGCAGTACCCGACTGCATAGGTGCCATCCTCATCTGTTGATGTTGATCTCAGGTTACCATTGCACTCCACGCTCACATCTGCACCTTGCACAGGTGTGACCATATCAGCCCATGTCACTGTTCCTGCAACGACAACACAACCCTCTGGGCAGTTTGGGTTGCACTCAGCTCCCCCTGCAAGCGCACCAACCATGGTTGCCATTACAATCAGAATCGCTATAAATCCTGCAAATACCTCTCTTAATCTCATTTTATTCTTCCTCCTAGGCTTTAACTGCTAAGAAACCTCTTTTTACTTCTTTTGAATGGTTAATTTATGAAGCCTCTTTTCAATGGTGAATAGGTCTTATATTTAAAGGTTGCTGATTTGTAGATAGTTTAGATGTCACTATTTGGTAACAAATTGCTCTCAGACAGCCACCTGGCAAACTGTGCAACATGCGAGTTCTCGTGAAGCTCCTCCCTCCAGGCCAGGTACTCAGATGGTGTCATCTCAGCCATGGTTTTAGCCTTGCCCTCAGGTATAAAGATTAGGGAGAGCTCTGACCATAGGTAATCGCGCATCTCTCCCCTGGGCTTTTCAGCCAGCATGCCCTCAACGTCACTCCTGAACAGCCTTGGCTCAGGCAGGTGCTTATCAACAAAAGCGATGTAGTGTCTAAAGGCGCATGCCCTGTCAATGCCCTGGGCTAGCTTCAGAATCCCTGTAATGCCGATTGTTTTTAAGGCAAAATTCACATAAGCCCTTGGGAATCCCCCGAGTGCATGGATGTAGAAACCTGCGTCAATAACCATGACCGGAGCCTTAATATGCTCAAAGGCATACCTCACCTTACGCCTTGCAATCTCAGCAAGGTCATCACTCCTAAGCTCTGGAATCTCCAGTGGCTTTTGTATTACCTCAATATTGTATTTAGCTAGGTGTGTTGATATTGAGTGTAGCTTGCCCTTGTTCTTTGTTGCGAAGAAGATCTGTTTCATGTCTCTACCATCTCTTCTTCATCTCATCCTTTATTTCCTGAGCAGATCTCTTTGTTGTTCTTGGGAATTTCCCAAAGAGTTTTTCAGCAGAAGGGCTTACCTCATCCAATCTCCCAAGCCTTACAGCCTCCTTAATCTCCATCGCAATCCTCTCCCCAAAGCTCAAAGGCTTCCTGTAGAGGTAGGCTGAATAGGGCGTTGCTGCAGTGCCTGGGCTGCCAGGTATGCGCAGGCTGCAGTCAAAGACAACAATCTCCTCTGTTGGGGGCCCTGGTGTTATCGCTGCCTGCAGGGAAAATGGGCCTATTATCCCTGGCTTGCATAGCTCTTTTGATGCCCCTACAAAGGCCTCGCCTGCCCTGAAGGCCTTCTCTAACAAAGACTCCTTTACTGTGCATGCAATATGCCCTGACTCAACGTACTTGACGCTTATACGATCCAGAACCTTCAGCTGCTCTGATGCTGGGAGCCTTAATAAGCCATCAATGTTTGTCTGCCTCCTCGTGTCTGTGCCCAGGATCTCAAGCCTGTTGTTTAATGGCGAGTAGAAGAAGTTGAGGTTTACCTGCACCCCTAAGACATACTCCTCTATAACAGCACCCTTGAGCAAGCCCTCTGATATCTGTCCTGCCTTCACGAGCTCTGAGGCAGTCCTTTTAAACTCCTCCTCTGACGAGGCAAAGAAGAATCCCCTCTCATAGCCCCTGGCAGCCTCTGATGCCTTGACAATTACTAGCCGATCTATCTCAGAGGGGCTTTTAAACTGCCTTGGAAAGCGGATGCCTGCCTTACGCAGCAAATCATACTGGTTAGGCCTCTCATATCGCTCCTCAAAGCGCAGCATCATGCGGTTGCCAAACATGGGGATTGGGAAGCTATGCTCTAACTCATCAAGCTTGCAATAGACCTGGCAATATCTGCTCGGGATAAATATTGAGTTATGCTCCCTCAGAACATCTATAACCCCCTTTGATGTCAGGTCTGCAAATTTATCTACTACAACAGCATGGTCAACAACGCCAAGGCTGCCCCTAGTCTTATAATAATCAGTATACGTCTTCTCCCTGCCCTTCTGGCATACAACCAGCGTGGAAAAGCCATGCCTTTTAGCCCCAAGGCAGACATCTAAAGCACTGTGACCGCCAAGGGTGGCGATGGTGTAGGCCCTGTTGTTATTTGAACCGTGATTCATGTGATTAACCCCCCAATACCTATTATCTTCTTTTTTTATGGCTTTGTGCTCTGCTTGCCTGCCATGTAGCAGCCGAGGTCAGCGAGGTCGCTTAGTTCATTGACATCATATTCCTTAAGCATGATGAATACTGCAATCTCTGGTTCAGATGAGATTGACATGCTGTAGGCAGCGCCTGCAATGAAACCGAGTGTTTTTCTAACTAGCTTCTTAATGCTGTTTTTAATCCCTTCAATAAACGAATAACCCTTTGCGTATACAAAGACAGTTGCATAGGTCTTTGAGGTATCAATTGTGTCAAGGAGGTCATCGTCATTTACGAGATCCCTCATTTTTATCTGGCCTGTTGCGAGCCCGGCAAAACGATCATAGTATGTTAGTGACCCTCTGTTAGGATACTCATCTTTAAGAAAGCTCTCAAATTCCTCGCGATCGATAATCCTCCCTCCAAGACCCTCTGAAAAGCTGATCCTGTGGCAAATCAGGCATACAACCCCCTTGTCATTAAATAACTCTGGCGGGTTTCCCTCCTGTCCAGGATCAAAGAATATGCTGAGGCAGGTGTCCATGTGATCTGCAATGCCCCTCATTACCTCTTCAGGATCTTTCTCCTCAATTACAACATCCATTGTAGGGCATTCCAGGCTGTCTGCAAAGGCCTCATGGTCGTATGAATGGCTTAGTGTCCTTAATATTTTTGCACTCATCCTGCACTTGTTCTCTGCAACCAGTTCCTTGTCAAGGTTCTTTGAATAAAGAAGAGATATGAATGCTAAAAGAATGACCATAATTAGAATAACTATGATAAGTGTTGCAATCGTGCTTAGGGCAAGCCCCTTCTTTTTTAGCTTCATTTTGTCAGTAGAACCTATCGCATATCTCATCAACTGTGACTAATACATTCTCTCCTTTTTCGGCCTTAATATCATAATATGCAGGGACTATTGCAACAGCCATCACGCGAGGTTCTTCCTCTTCAGATACCACATCTATTACTGCTACAACAAGGCAGCCGCCACCCCCAAGGAGAGCGCCAACGCCTGCACTTGCTAATGAAGCTAACGGACCTGTAAATGGCGCTGCAACTGCACCAATTTTTGCACCTGCTGCTCCGAAGACAATTGCGCAAGTTGCTGCTGCACCTCCACCCTCAATAAGCAGGTCCTTAAGCATGCTATCCTTAGCGTATAAGAATACGACGCGGAACTCCTTTCCTTTAGCGGGATTTATTAGGTTTCCTAGCTGATTAACTGATCTTGCAAATGTCTGCTCCACTCCCTTGTCAAGCCTCTGTCCTTTTGTGAGGTACTGGAGATACGTCATCCCATTATAGCCTGAACCCTCACTAGCCATAAAACTGCCTAGATTAGAAAGGTCTCCACCCGTATAGTCATCTGTGAAGCGTATCTCTGCGCAGGGTATGCATCTATTATCTCCCTCAAGATTTCCGAATATGTCAAGTTCCCCTGCATGAAACATGTACCAGCAGTCAACAGCAGCCTTTGCAATCTCTTGGTTGATCTCCTCTCTATCTTCAGCAGCACTACCCTCTAGTGGGCGCTTTAGGCTTTTTATCTTCCCGTCAAACTCAATCAGTCTTTCTATCTTATCGTCAGATATGATGAATGTTGTGAACGGGCAATGAAATGCAACTGGAGAGTCACCTATCTTTGGCTTTGTGCCAGCAACAAGGTATGCAGTGCTCATCCTACACAATTCAAGCATGCTCTCATAACCAGATGACTCGTAAAAATCCCTTAAGAGAATAAAAGAGATGATTCCAATAATACTTGAGATGATGATTGCAACGATTACTGTTAAAATCCAATCGCCCCTTTTAGATCTGTAAATCCTCATCATGATCAACCACATTCCATAAGGGTGCTGCAGAATATCCGCCTAAACACAAGGAAAACAACCACAATCAGGAATATTGCTGCGATAAGCCAGAGGATTGTGCTTGTTTCAATACCTCCTTTTTTACCAGCCTGCATATTCTGTCTATTCACTGGGGAGTATTTAAATATTATTGTAACGATTCTCCCTAAATTATATAAACACCTGCTCGCCTCTTCAAGGCCATGAAGGTAGTTGTAACCATCCCAGCCTATAATGAGGAGGAGACTATAGCGGGGGTTGTTAAGGCCATACAGGGTGTTATGAAGCGCTCAGGTTACGAGTTTGCGCTGTTGGTTGTCAATGATGGCAGCAGCGACAGGACAGCAGAGCTTGCTCGTGCTGCAGGGGCTGTTGTTGTCTCACACCCAAGGAATCGCGGCCTTGCAGAGGCATTCCGCACTGAAATGAGGGAGTGCCTAAGGCTAGGGGCAAGGGTCATTGTCCACACAGACGCTGACAACCAGTATGGGGCTAAGGATATTCCGAGGCTTATAAGGAAGCTCAACTCAGGCTATGACCTGGTGCTTGGATCAAGGTTCAGAGGCAAAATTGAGGGAATGCCCTTTATAAAGAGGCTCGGCAACATGGCCTTTTCAAGGGTTATATCGAATGTTACGGGGCAGCGTATTACAGATGCCCAGACAGGCTTCAGGGCCTTTACAAGAAAGGTGGCTGCGAAGGTGCCTATAACATCATTCCATACCTATACACAGGAGCAGATCATAAGGGCTGCACAGATGCACTTCCGCATTGGAGAGGTGCCTGTCTACTTTGCAAGGCGGGGGGGTGATGGGCAGAGCAGGCTTATGCGCGGGCCATTTGAGTACGCATTTAAGGCCTGGATAAACCTCCTGCGCATATACCGGGATTATGCCCCAATAAAGTTCTTTGGTTTGTTTGGCGGAGTTTTTCTAGTGGCTGGGCTTGCCCTAGGTGTATGGATAACCTACTTATTCATAACAACAGGGGCTGTGGGGGGGCTTCCCCGCGTAATACTTGCAACAATGCTCTTAAGCTCTGGCTTGCAGATACTGCTGTTCGGGTTTCTGGCTGATATGAACAGAAGACTTTGATACCTCCCCTACGGGTCGGTATCAAAGTCTTCTGATGTTAAAAAGAGAGCACTCACCAAGCAAAATCCCTTAAAGTAGCAGCCCGGATATCTGAAGGCCTTGACTGCCGATTGAGCTTTGAAGCCGAGTGCAGTCAAGGCTTTCAGCGCAAACTATAAAAACAGCCCCTCTAATAAGAGCAGTATGAAGCGTTTAAAAAGAGGTTCAACTAAAAGAGCGAGCCTTGAATTTGAGTTTATTGTGCGGCTTATTATAGTAATCCTTGCGCTGGTTATTGTGATTATTATAATAACAAAGGTAGCAGGCTTTGCTAAGGATAAGATCTCAAATATCTGGCAGGTGCTGAGGGGCGGTTAGGGTGGATAAGACTAAGAGGTGTAAGCATGGACAGCTGCTTAATAATAAGGGTTCGATAGCCTTAGAGAAGATTGGAAACTATGGAATCTTAATAGTATTTTTGGTAATTGTAGCCTTTATTGTAGTATTTTGGTTAAAGGTTGGTGGTAAGAATATCTCAGGGCTCTTAGAGGCTATTGCAGCATTCTTTGCTATTGCTCCTTGGGAAAGGCCAATATCATTCGCACTTGAAGATCCAGTATTAAGTGTGGATGTTTCATCAGGAGAGACTGTCATGACCCTCAAATTCCGTACAAATCTGAAGCCTGAGGATGTAAAAGGGATTGAAGTAAAGCATGAATACAGAAAATACGTGCATGAGGCTTATAGAGGTGAGGATGATAGATCACTAGGAGAAGGCTCAGGTCCAGTAGGAGAAGTTAAATTTACTGGCAACCCTGGCTGGCATAAATTCACAGCTATCTTGTATACAGAAGATCCTGAAGGAGAGATCGTAAGAACAGAACGCACTACAGAAGTGGGTTTTTATGATGATGATTATGTTAAGGGGATTGTAACGAGGGAGTTGAAGGTACAAGTGCTGGAAGGAATTGAGTCAGAAAGGACAGGAGATCCCTTAACAGGCTTAACAACAGTATTTGAGATTTGCGGTAAAACCTCTGATAAAATTAAGACAGAATGTTCATGTGATGAGTGCGAAGATTTCTGTGATCTGTGTAAAGCATTAACGAAAAGAGACAAATGTGATCGTAAAGCATTACAGGACTATGTAAAATATAGTGGAGATCAAGAGGAATACTCGAAGAGTGTTGATAATATTTTTAGAACAGCAATATGCTGCCATACTGAGATTGTATACTCAAAAGGATTTCACAAGAATAGAGACACATTTTTTGGAAGTATTGTGGATATATATCTTACAGATGTGAATCTGAAAAATACATTTAATAATCTTATGAGTGAAAAAATGTTTTACAAACAAAATATTGCAGAGAATGAATGGCGGTTCGTCAGAATTGACTCAGAAGACTATTTTAACAAGCATAGTGATAGCTTTATACTTAGTTACGATAAGGAGTGTACTAGCTAAATCGTACAACCTAATAAAAGGGTGAAACCTTGAAAACACCGAAAACAAAGCGCGGAGTAAGCATGCCGCTTGAGACCATTGGTGTAGCAGCTATTATAGTTGTTGTTATGATTATCGTAATACTCATTTTCAGAGCAGGGATCTTCGGCGCCAAAGAGGATTTAGATGCTTTCCGAGACTGCAAAAACCGAAATGGAGACTGTAAACCAGAGTGTGATGAGGGGGATCTCGCAATAAAGGGCTTCGGATGCCCTGAGAGTGGCAAGGGGGACTACTGTTGCATACCTACTGGAGAAAAATGAAACATAAAAGAGGTGATGTATCAGGCTTTATCATGTCAGTCATACTTCTGCTTCTAGCAATAATATCCGCAGTACTAATCTTTATGATGTTCGGGTCTGTTATAAGGCTTATATTCCAAAACCCTAATCAGGGTACAATGGTAAGCTTTGTAAGGCTTGCTGACAAGATAAACAGCGTTGGCCAGAAAGGTATGGAAGAGCTAGTCGCTGACGTCTATATTCAGAACGGGTTTATGATCGTGGGTTTTGATTGGGTTGGTGGTGAGCTTGTGGAGGCTGAAACATTTGAAGGTCTGCTTGCAGCAAAGAAATCTATATGCGTTGACATACCTCTACTGTCTATCTCGAAATTTAAATTCTGCTTTGGTGAACCAAAACCAATACGCCCTCCGTCACTGGAGGGCGCTGCCCTGACCTGCAAGAATAGCCAGTCAGCATGCCTCTGCCTCTGCAGCGAGCGTGGATGCCATAAGAAGGCATCTTGCATACCCCTTAATGGTAAGCCAAAGGCTCCTAGTGATGCAGGTCCTGATATTATTAAGGAGGTGTATGTCCAGCCCAGAGAAGGGGAATGCGGTGGCATACCTGGAGGCTGGGGTACTAAGAAGGATGAAAGGCCGGGCTGTTTCTTTGTCATGTTAGGAGATGTTCTCTCATCAGGACCCAACAGGGTGAAGCTGTTAAGGCTTACCCGTGACGGGAATAAAATAAAGATCGTGATGGATGATGGGAGCACGTGAGGATGTTGTCTACTACACTGCATTTGACATTGTACTTATAGCTGCATTTGCCGTGGTTATGATGGTGTATATATCACAGCACGTAGCAGGAAGCACCGCACTTGAGAAGAACTTCCTTGCGAGGGACATCTCCCTCGTGCTTAACACAGTCTACGCTGCTCCTGGCGAGGTTAAATACAACTATCAGATCAACCCTGATGTGGCAGACAGACTTGAATTCACAATCGCTGACGGCATAATAGTAGTCTCTGATAAGGGGAAGGACTCTCCTAAGTAT
>PEYS01000112.1:16450-22516 GCA_002763335.1 Candidatus Woesearchaeota archaeon CG08_land_8_20_14_0_20_47_9
TTATCAAGCAGGGTGATGTTGTCAGCGTAGGTAGCGGGCTATCACTAAGCCAGAGCATTCTTAAATGCGGTGATGAGAAAACCCTTGCAGCTGATGACATTAACATGATTGTTATTGACGTCGCCCCTGCAGGAGTTCACGGGTACACCCTTCCACCTGAATCAGAAGGCAGGGTTGCATACGCCTCTGATGACGGGAGCATTGACGAAAGGAGGCAGCTATGTGAGGTCTCAGGGCTTGTTAAAACAAAATTAGAGGGAAGGCTGCCTGGTGTGACTGTCACCACAACAACTGCTGACAGCGGAAATTGCGGGGAAGAGAAAAAATCTGTAAGCTTTGACCTAAAAAACAGCCTGGTAATCGCACTGGCATCATCAAAGGGCATAGGCTCAAACAATGTCATTGCATACAGCAAAGGCAGCCAGGCAGTTCATGCAACTGCATGCAGGATAGCAAGCAACATCGCTTCTCTGGAAGGGGCTGCTGTAACTGGTGCTGCTGCACTGCCAGTTGGCAAGGCAACACTTGGGTTTGCAGGTGAAGATTCAGGGGTGCTTGAGCAGGGGGATGCAGTGATTCTTGTTAAGATCGGCAATGTTGATTTTGAGATGGAAAAGAACCTGCTTAGACACGGTAATGAGGATAGCTTAGCAGAGGCTATTGTAGAAGCTATCAACCTAAAATGAGATGGAGAATGCTTGGGAAGAAGGCGCAGTCAGCACTTGAAGAGAGCATTGACTACATTGTCAAGGGAGCTGTAGTTGCTGGTGTCGCAATTATAATAGTCATAGTAACAAACCTCTTCATGGGGGCCGCAACCAATATAAGCCAGTTTGAGGCAGATATCTTTGCAAGCAGACTGGTCTATTCGAAAGCACTCCTACCTGATAAGGGCATACATTATCCTGGTGTAATTACTGAGGATTCCTTCAATAAGGCAAATCCTGAGAAAAGCATAGACTATAAGAATCCGAGGTTTGGCGCAGTTATAAGCCTCAGGAAGGATAAGGACAGCGAGGCTATTATGAAATTATATAGTGAAGATAAAGAAAGCCCTGGCAAGTGCCAATGGCAGGTGCTAGCTGAATCCGGATTATCAGAGGGTGCAGGAGGGGCTCACATGATTCCTGACACGAGGCTTGTTACAACTCCAGAGGGCGAGCCAATGAGTCTAAGAATAAACTTATACATGCCAAACAGCTAGTGATGGTTATGAAAAAGAGGGGGCTTACATTCGACATAATTGCAGTGATCGCTATTCTACTCTTATTTGCAGCAATAGCCCTTGTTCTGATAATTGCCCTCAACAGCGCAGGCAGGCCATCAGAACAGGAGAGTGTTTTAGAGGGCTCCTTCATGCCCCGCTCAGGATTCCTGCTCTTGTCGTATCTCCGCTCAGAGACAGAACTTGAGGATGGGAGGGAGGTAACATTCGGCCAGCTTATTGGGGTGTGCTTTGATTCAGAAGGGAATAAGATTGATGGCAACCAGCCAGAGGTATTTGGCGATGGAAGGGAGTGCATTGACTTTCTCAGGGAGAAAACCATGGGATTGTTCAGAGAGCACCCTGTTGAGGACTGCTTTGAGATATTTGCAGGTAGTAGTTTTGACATCCTCAGAACATGCAATGCAGAGGAGAAACGCAGTTTTATGATAAAGGCGGGCTGCACTGCTGTAGTTCATGATCCTAGTTTGGGGTCTCAACTAGATAAGTGCCCTGAGTTTAAAAAGCTGCACTCAAGCACGATAACACAGCCCATGCCTGGAGGCGGTGTTGAGGTTATGCTGATAGATTATTCAAGCGAGTTCAAGTGGGTTCCTGGTGAAGCTAGCGAGGGCAGCACACCAAGCCTTGGAGTTGGTGATACTCCATGAAGCTTGGTAAGAGAGGCTCTTCATTCTTCTGGCTGCTCCTTGCAGTAGCAGTTATTATTGCTTCAGCATCTATTATGGCGATTATCTCATCCAAGATGAACAAGCTAACATCTCAGCACGAGCTAGGCCAAGGCTACATTGACCTGATAACAACATACCAGAAAGGCGAAAATGCAAGATATTATGTTTCAGAGTCAGGCAGGCTTGCAGTGCAGCAGGCTGCTTTTGATATGGCTTACACTGGCTTGTCAGGGTGCGGAACATACAAAGGCAGGTTTGTATGGGGCAGGCCTGGAGAAAATGAGGGTTATGAGAACTGCGCACCCGATGACAACAAGATTCTCTCAGCATTTAATAATGGGTTATCATCAGGTCTTGCTTATTACCTTGATAACTATAAGACATTGTACCTTCCAAACAATTATGTAACACTTATTGAAAGCGAGGCAGGCAGCACAGGCGTCACTGCGCAGGCTATGCAGAAGCTCTTTATAGAAGCAAAACCTGAGATTGAGTACTATGTTGATACATCGTTTAAGACAAATCTGGGCCATGACCTGCTCTCAGATTATGCAACCTTAAGACAGCTTGCAACAGACATCCAGGAGGAGTGCTCTGAATCAGCTGATGGGTCAGAGCCATGCGTTGAAGATTATATAAGTTGTTCTAAGTATAAAGACTTGCCTGGATGTGCCGATTACCTTACAAAAGATTACAAGGATTTCCAGCTCTATCTTGATAACTGCGACAGCCATGAGACCACTGCAGAGAACATCTTCGATGATTTTGTGGAGCAACTCAAGTCTTGCAAGGAAGAGAAAGGTAAGGAATGTATCTGCGGCAGTTTTGAGGCTGATAATGAGATGTCAGAACTCCAGAGTTATGAGATAATTCTTGAACCTGATTCTAGCGGTAAATTAATTGCTCAACTTAATGATAAGGCTGGTAGGAATATTGCTGAAGCGACAATTGAGATTGGATTGTGTTCTTTTAACGACGGTTCAAAAGAAGTGAGAAAGATAGATAAACTCTCAATCACCCAGAAGGATATTCGTATCGACGACGGTGCTGACAACTTCAATCTACTATTCAGAAGGGAACGCAATAAACACGTGATGCGTCTTATTAAACCAGACCCGGCAAAGGCGGGAGAGAGCAAAGTGTGCTTGCTTGTGCCACCTGGAGGCGCTACAGAAAAGATCGAAACAAGCAGGTGTGGGAAGTCAGGAGGTGGCGTTGTAGTTATTGACGCATTCAGTGACATTGAGATGTCAGTCGCAGAGAACCTTAGAACTAAGATCCAGTTAGCAGGAGGGGCGGCTGAGATCCTCAGGGAGAAGTATAGCCAACCTGAAGAGCGTAGAAAGCGATTTCAAGAGATTGAACGAGAAAACGGAGTTGGAGTGTTTATATCCTTGTATGACCGTAGCAACAGACTGAATAATTTACGGTATAAAACTATTAGCGAGTGCACTAATGAAGGTTTTAGCGAGATTGAATGCAAGTATGCTAATGACTGTAAGAATATTGATGAATGCGAGGATAATAACTTATGTGTACTTTACAACCCCCTTGACGGGCCTGACTTCGAGAGTAATGCTATTGCAAAGTCATTAAAGGACAGCCCGTTTGAGCAGAATCTGAACAAGGAGATCATCAAAGCCACGGGGATAACATCTGAAGTAAAAGTGAAGACCCTGCCAATAAAAGCAGAGGTCCTTTCATGCGACCTTAAACTGGATGATTCGTTAATAAGCTCACCTGGCAGCTCAGTAGATGGCCTCACTGCAATAAGCATAAATTTTTATTCAAGTGGAATGAGCAGTGAGCAATTCAGTGAGATTGCCTCAGCATTATTTAGTTCCCTTAAGAGTTACATGCCGGGGGTCTCAGGCAATTATGCCTTCTGCGCGAGAAAGGAGGGTGCTCAGGTATTTGCATGCAAGTCTGACTGCAAACTAAGAAACATTGACTATAGATTTGCCCTTAAGATAAGCAACTCAAAGGATGCAGAGATGTCTATGATTTGGCCGGTTGACGTGTGGACATTTAATAAGAAGCACTTTATATCATCTTGCTTCGGTAAGCGCAAAGATCCCATTGAAAAGGTTATTCTAGACCATAATGCAATAGATATTGCAGTACCTAATGGCAAGGATGTCAAGGCTGTTGCAGAAGGGGAGGTATACCAGATTTGCACAGATGGCCAGAATAATGTGGATGGGAATAAAGGCTGGGGGAAATGCTGGCGCATATTAGGAAATTTTGTTGTTATAGACCACAACAATGGTGTGTATTCGAGATATTCGCACCTCAGTGAAGTGAGCGTGAATGAGGGTGACCACGTTATGCAGGGAGGTATAATAGGCAAAGTAGGCAACACTGGCAGGTCAACAGGCGACCATTTGGATTTCTCTATCTTCACATTAGATGCAGGAAGTGGTGTAGACATGAACTTTGACAGGTTCTGGGAAATAAAGACGCTGAATGGATTCACACCACAAAACCCGCTGTGCTACCTGCCTAGGGCAGATATATACTACTCCTGCTCCGGTGGAACAGATGCTGCTCAGGCCAAAGCTGCAGATGAATGTAAGTGCGGACATTCCAAAGACATAATATGCTGCTCTTGAACTTACAGAGTGTGCGGTACCGGTTATTATGGGAAATGCGGATGAATCAGATTATTCATTAGTATTTGACACCTCTCCGTCTTGGCATTTTAGTTCAAGCTCAGATTCGGTAGTCTCGTCTATATGATTTGCGGTAAAGCGATTATATGCACTCACTGCCGCATTAATAACACTTGGAGGAATTTGTTGTCCATCAGATGAGATTATTTTTGCGATAAAACCTCCGCTTTGTTGACTTGTTAATTCTGTGTAACCCCCTATTATCCTGAAATTAGCTTCTGTCATTTTTGTCACCTCCACTATCATATCCCTCCTCTGATGTAGTCTCACCATTTTTAGTTGTGAAAAAGGGTTTCTCGCCTAGAATAACATCCCGTACACACAAATTTCCATCACCATCAGGTTTACCATATTCATCTATCCAAGCTTTAATGACATCTTCAACAGTTCCATTTCCATCCATCTTTCACACCTCCACATCATTTATCTTAGCCTAATCTTATCAAAAGATAGTTAATAGTCCGTATCAGCAAGCCGCTAAGCTCACAATAGCAGTAGCAATGATAGAACTAGCAGATTTAGAATCAGTAATTGGCCAGCCCGCTTAGCAGGACTATATCCTCTGCTAGTTTTGCCTCTCACAAATACATCCTCTTTTTCTGTCTTCCCACGTTTTCCCGTTGTTCCCATCTTAACACCTCCATAGCCTTTTGTTTAGTTTTATAGAGATTCTAAGACCAGCGTTTGTTGTTTTTACGCCAGCCTTAGAATAGCAGTAGAATCACGATTAGTAGTAGGGCTAGCAAGACTAGATTTAGGCTCTCGAGCTTTCTTATCCCGCTTCTTATGCTGTTGGTATTGCCAGCCATAGCAGTATATAAGCTGAGGAGGTATTTAAACATTCTGGTTTTAGGTGTTACTCAATTTTCGCCCTGGGTTCAAAAATCCAGCCATCCATGGCGGCAGACGGACATTTTGCTCAGCATAGCCTCGCAAAATGCCCTGCTCGGCACCCTCGCGAGTTTACCGCCTCGCCTGCGCCAGGGCTGGATTTTTCCTTTAATTGCAGTCATTCCATCATTGCTCTGAGCGTTTGATTCCATTCGGCCACGAGAAAACAAAGCGTTCGGGCTTGCATTACGGCAAGAGTCAAAACAAACCCTGCTGCAGAAGCGAGTCTAACTAGCGGGGCGAGCATGCCCGCTAGCTGGCGTGAGTGGTGGCGAGCTTTTGACGATGCATTGGGTACAGCGGTAGCATAATGAGGAGAGAAATTTTCAACAACAATGGCGAGATGGAGCTGACCACGTTCCCATACAGCGTATGGGATTGTGGTCAGCGGAATAGGGCATTTTTCCGACAGGAAAAATGACCGTCGAAGCCATTATTGTTGTTGAAAATTTCTTCAAAAATCAAAGAGTAACAAAAATTCGCCTGCTCAGGGCTATCCCCCGCCTAAAGGCTGGGGCTTTACGCCCCTCGCTTCTGCACGGCGAATTTTTGAACGTCAAAAGCTCGCCTTCCGAGCGAGCTTTTGACTGCCGAATGGAATCGGTGG